>JAQUAR010000046.1 GCA_028687155.1 Methylacidiphilaceae bacterium
CATGGCCGCGGGGAAGTTCCACGGGGTGATCCCGTAGACGGGTCCGACGGGTTGGGAGCACACCAGGATGCGCTTGTGAGGGTGTTGGCTCGGAACGGTCTCTCCGTAGATCCGCTTGGCCTCTTCGGCATACCATTCGACGAAGCTGGCTGCATAGAGAACCTCGCGCCTGGCTTCGGCGATCGGCTTGCCCATCTCTTGCGCCATCGTTCGGGCGAGCGTTTCGGCAGCGCGAAGAATCGAGCCGTGCCACTGCCGGAGCAGGTTGGAGCGGACGTAGGTCGTCGCCGACTTGCATTGCGGGAAGATCGCTGCCGCCGCCTCGATCGCGGTGCGCGCTTCTGCGGCCCCGCAGTCGGCCACCTCGGCGAGAAGAGAGCCCGTTGCCGGGCTTCTTACAGAAAAGGTGCGCGCGGTTTCGACCCAGGAGCCGGCAAGGAATGCCTTGGAGGGAAAAGGGGAAGGGTTATCCATCGATGTCTCCGATCTGGGGAGAAGGGCGAGCAACTGAACTCATCCTAGCGAAGGAGCGGCTCGGGGACCAGCGCAAAGCGCCCTTCCGGCTTCCTTGCCGAATCTGCCGCGTGCCTACTCGGCGGCGCGACGGAGGTGGGCGTAGGCGGCTTGCGTCTGCAAGCGGCGATCGACGACTCCTCGGCCGACGGTGAAATGGTAGAGGCTCTGCCACGGTAGCCCGCGAATGCCAACGAGATCGTGGAGGCCGTCGTCGAAGTAGCAGCCGATCCCGGTCCCCTGGAGCCCAGCGGCTTCGGCCCCCAGGTAGAGGAGCTGGCCGAGGAGCCCGCATTCCCAAAAGAGACGAGGATAGAACCAGGGTCGCTCCTGGACGCCGGAGAGGTCGGCCAGCATGGCGAGGGCCAAGCAGCCGCCGGAGGCAATGGTCTGGTAGCAGCTGATCTTGGCTGCCCACTCTCGGAAGTCTCCCTGGGCAAGCTGGTAGAAGGGGAGAGCCTCCGGAAAGCCGGAAGGAGCCTGCCACGCAAACTCCGGGCGCAGCTCCCGGCGAAGGGAGGCTGCGTGGGCCGGGGAACGGAGGAGGAGGTAGAGCCCGGGGGAGAGACCCTCGACCCGATGGGCGAAGAAGAGGAGAGAGACCTGCGGCCTCCAGGGGAGAAGGGCGAAGGGGAAGCTGTCCCCCCTGGGCAGGAGTTGGAAGAGAATGCGAAGGAAAGAGTCTCGGGAGATCGACGTCTTGCCGTCCATCGCCATGGCACTCCGCCGCCGGCGCAGGAGAAGACTCGCCCCTTCCGAGGAGAGAGAGGCCACCGGTGGAAGGGAGGAACAAGAGAGGGGTTCTTCGCCCGGCCAGCCGCCGGGATATGCGGCGGAGGCGATCGCCTGCTCTAGGAGCGGCCAAGGGAGGTGATCGGAAGAGAGCCGGTTGGGATCTCCCAGTGGACGCTGGTCTCGCAGAGTGGCGAGCAGGGCTGCGGGAAGCCGAAAGCTTCGGGTGGCCCCGTCGAGGCGGGCCTTCCGATCCGGGAAGATGGCCAGCAGGCAGTCGGCATGCTCCGCTTCGGGCCCCTGCTGGTTGTCGACCGCCAGGAGCTGGGCGAGCTCGGACGTGCCGACCGCCGGCAGGAGGAGCGAGCACCAGCCGCGGATCCGGGCGGAAAGTGCGAGGGTGCCGAGGGCGTGCCCGAGGTCGTGGTGGCAATACCGGAAGGCCCGCTCTCCATATTTCCACGCTTCGCGCCAATAGATCGAGCTCAAGCCGGCGAAGAAGGTTCCCGGAGGCAGGCCGGCGACCAGCTCCTCCCACTGGTCGGCCTCGAGAAGCCGTCGGGCCTCCAGGCTGTGCCGAAGCGGAGAATAGTGAAAGACCCCGGCGCTCTGGCTCCCGGGGAGTGGGGGAAGGAGGGGATAGCCTTCGGTTGGATGGAGGTTTCCGCTCGAAGGATTGACTCGGAGCGACCAGGGAGGGGAGTGGGGAGCCTGCTTCCAAGCCGAAAGGGCGAGGCTCTCGTAGAGGAACCGGCTCAGGGAGCGGAGAGAGAGGGGTTCGGGTTCCGGAGGTCGATCGAAAAGAAGGTCGTAGCCGGGTCCCGCTTCCTCGGAGGGGAGGTCGAGTAGGGTTTCGGGGCTGCCTTCGAACCGGCGGAAGGGGTCGGGCTGGCTCTCCCAGTCGAGGAATCCGGGGCTGTCCGCGTAGCGTGAAAACGAGTGCTTGGAGGCGGTATGATAGGCGAGGATCGAGGAGGCCATCGGCTGCGCTCCCAAGCTTGGGAAGAAAGGCCCGAAAAGCAATCTTCCCGTCCTCGGACGGATCGTCTTCCGCCTACACCCGCTTCGGCTGCTTTCGGGCCGGTCGGCCCTATCGGGTGACCTGTCGCCAGTGGAGGCGTTCGAGCAGCGCAGAGGGCATTACACTCTTGATCCAGCTTGAGCGGCTGTGACGGCGGAGCTCCCGATCGAGAGCCTCCTGACTCGTGAGCAAGTTGACCATCAAGCCCCGCCTCTCTCCTTCCAAGAGCCGGTGGCCATGAAAAGAACGGTCGGATCGGCGAAAGAGGAGAAGGGTTCCCCAATCGGGAGGCAGCTCGACGGCAACGTCCTCGATGTTCCGGCTGCGGAGGAGTCGGAGCCTGCCGCCATCGGCTTCCCATCGGCTGTTGAGGTAGAGGAGGAGCGTGATGATCTTCGTCTCCGAATCGGTGTGGACCTGCCCGTCTCTCGGTCCGCAGCGGCCCCGGACGGTGATCAAAGCGGGCTTGCCGTCCAAGGGAACGGAGAACTTTTGCGAGATGGCGTCGCAAAAGGAGGGAGCTTGGAGCTCCTCCAAGAGGGAAGCGAAAAGAGGGCCGTAGCGCAGCGTCTGGATCGGGAAGACTCCCGGCTTGTCGATTTTCGGGAACTCCTTTTCGAGAGCCGGGCGAAGCGTCTCGGGCAGAAAATGCCGGACGATAACATATTCAAAGGGATCGGTAACTAAGCGCGACTGAGACAAGGCATCCAATCCCAGAAGGTTGGCCATGGGTTCCTCCTGTTTCTGCGCAGCCCCGATCGGTGGCGTTCGTGCTGCGACCGTCGTAATTAAAATTAAAATCCCGAACCGAACGGTCGACTAATGAAGTTATGTTCAGTTTTCATTAATGGATCGGTGGGCAAGGGCGCGCCGCCCCCCTTTTCCCCTTGGCCGTCCACGGTCGAGGAGTTGGTGGCCATACAGGAGAGCCTGCGCCAAGCGGCCGAAGAATCCTGGACACCGCCCGGCCGTCCCATTTTGATCGCCGGCTGCTTCGTCTGCTTTTCCCGGGGAAGGGCGGGTGCGGGCTATGCCGGGGAAGCGGGCTGGGCTGCGGCAGCACTCCTGCGGTACGGGAGGCTGGTTGGCGTCGGGCTGGCGCGCGGAGTGGCGGGCGCCCGTTATGAGCCGGGGCTCTTGGCCCTCCGGGAGGGACCGCTCCTGGAGGAGGCGCTCGGAAGGTTGCCGGAGAGGCCCGAGCTCATTCTCGTCAATGCGACCGGCTGCGACCACCCGCGCGGAGCGGGCCTCGCGCTTCACTTAGGGGCAAGGCTCGGGCTGCCTTCGGTGGGGGTGACGCGCAATCCGCTCCTGGCCGTGGGAGAGCCCCCGGTGGAGCCGCGGGGATCGCTTTCTCCGCTCTTTCTTGCGGGATCTCCCGTCGCCTATTGGGTGCGCACACAAGAGGGCAAGGCGCCCTTGGTGGCACATGCCGGATGGCGGACGACGGCCGAGACGGCCGCCGAGCTTGTGCTCAGCCTGACTCCGCGTTACCGCACTCCGGAGCCGCTGCGCCAGGCCCGAAGGCTCGCTCGCGAGAGCCGGTCCGCGGAGGTGTCGAGGACGGGTCGAACGGACCGCTTGGGTAACAAGTGATCCGACCGCTCGGGATATTGGATGGTTGTTTTCTTCGGGGTTCTCGCCCTTGCCCCGGGGCAAGGGCAAGGTTCTGCTCCTCTTTTAAGCCGCCTTGGTTTGGCGTAGCTCCGGCGGCTTGCCCTCGAGTCGTACCGCCGACGATCCGGTCGTCCTGAACGCAGAGGATCCCATCCAGGTCGGCTCCTCCGGCCGGGACAAAGGCGCTCTCCTCTTCCTTGGGCTTTACGGCCAGGGTGCGGTTATGCCAGGGAAGAAACTTCTTCCGGATGTACTCGTTGACCGCTTCCCGCGTCTGAATGCCCGCAGCCTGGATCTCCCGCGGCAACCGCCCCTGCCAGGTGCCGAAGAAGCGCTCCATCCATCCTCGGCCCTGTGGACAGTAACTGGGAATGTGCTCAATGCCCAACTGCGCCAGAGCCCGGCCGACTTGCGTCAACCGGCTTCGATCTACCGCTTTCCCCGCCTCGGGCGTATGAAAAAAATGGCTGCCCCGGTCGGTGTAGAGGCTGCAAAAGAGACCCTCTTTCTCAATGACGCTCCGTAAGTCCGAAAGGATCGCTTTGGTCCCTTCCTCCTCGCACAAAAAGGCCTCGTAGACTTCGCTCGTCGCATCGTCCACAAAGGCGATCAGATCCGGCTGCCATCCCAACCCGGAATCCAATCATGAGTGCTCCTGTCCACAGGCAAAAGCATCCCCCGCATCGGCCTCTGCTTCCTTCGATCAAAAAGCCCGTCGTATCCCCGAATCCGGTACCGAGCTTGCCACCCCCGAAGGGTGCGAGGTCTCCCTCCCAAAATCTCCGCCGCATCCAACCAACGGATCCGCTTCGCCATCGCCCGCATCATCACCTCCTGAGCTTTCATGAGCCGCCATCCTTCCTCTTCGCCAAAGCCGTCCATGCTCCCCCCATCTCATGGACCCTCCAGCCCCCAATACCCAAGCGGTCACTTCCCTTGCTTACGACCTCACCCCATCAACGGGGTCGGTCGAGGTTTGTGGCTTGACCGAAGGGGAAGCCTTTCCTCTCCCGCCTCTCCCGGATCGCGGCCGATAAGCTCCCAATTAGCGATCAGTTGACTTCCAATCAGCCGACATGCATTGTTCCAAGTAGCTGGATTTCGGGGATGGCATGTTCGAGCGATTTGTAGAGCGCCGGGCGGAGGAAGCCCTTTCAGATACGCCGGTGGTCCTGATCGTAGGCCCCCGCCGCGCCGGCAAGACCACCCTTGTCAAAAAGATGGGGCAAACGAGCCGGACCTATATCACGCTCGATGATCAGACCGTTCTCGAAGCCGCCCAATCCGACCCGACCGGCTTCATCCGAGGACTGGACCGGGCCATCATCGACGAGATCCAGCGCGCGCCCGACCTGCTGCTGGCGATCAAGAAGTCGGTCGACGAGGACTATCGGCCGGGCCGGTTTTTGCTTACCGGTTCGGCGAACGTATTGACCCTGCCGCGGATCGCCGACAGCTTGGCAGGTAGGATGGAAACCATCCAGTTGCTTCCCCTGGCCAGGGCGGAGATCCAACGCCGGATACCGACCTTCTCGGAGTGTCTGTTCGAGGGAAAGCTCCAGAGCCAGCGAGACGCGATTGTCGGCGATGAACTAGTCCATCTCGTCTTGCTCGGAGGTTTTCCCGAAGCGATCAGCCGCGACAGCGAGCGTCGGCGGCAAGACTGGTCTCGATCCTATCTTGCCTCGATCCTCACGCGCGATCTGAGGGATGTCGCCGAAGTGGAGAAGCTGGCCGAGCTTCCGAAATTCGTGCGCCTGCTGGCCGAACACTCCGGCCGGTTGGTCAACTATTCGCAGTTCGGTGCCGGCATCAACGTCAGCCACAAGACGGGGCAACGTTACCTGGCCTTGCTCGAACAGGTGTTCCTCATCGCGACAGTGCAGCCCTGGTTCACGAACGCGCGGAAGCGGATCGTCAAGACACCGAAGGTGCATTTCCTCGATTCCGGGCTGCTCGCCAGTGTGCGCGGACTCACCTCCCAAAGAGTGAAAGCGGATCGCGGAACATTCGGCGAGCTGCTGGAGAGCTTCGTGTTCTCCGAGGTGCGGAAGCTCATGATGGCCTCGGAGCTGCGGCTGACGCCGCATCATTTTCGGGATCGGGACGGGCGCGAGGTAGACATCGTGCTAGAACGGGATGACGGAATGATCGCAGGCATCGAGGTCAAGGCGAGCGCGACGGTGAAAGCCGGTGATTTCGGCGGCCTGCGGGCCTTGGCCGAGGCGTGTGGAGACCGCTATGTCTTTGGCGTCGTCCTTTACGACGGCGCGGACGTTGTTCCCTTCGGAGACAGGCTGGCGGCGGCGCCGTTGTCGTGCTTGTGGGGGTGAGCGCCAGGAATCAACGCAGTGCTTCCTAAAAATCCGACCAGTGGCAAACGGACGCGTCGTCGACAGAGCGCGGAGTCTAAGGCCAAGGTGGTCGTCGCGGAGCTGCACGAGGACAAAACGATCCACCAATTGAGCACGGAATTGGGGGGGGCATGCGTTCGTGGTCGGGCAGTGGAAGAAGCAAGCGCTGCTGGCTCTGCCTGGAGTCTTTGGCCGGCGGTTGGAGCGCGAGAGCCAAGCCGTCAAGTCGGGGGAGCGGGAGCTGCCCTGAGCAGATCGGGCGATTGGAGTTGGAAAACCGCCGGCTTAAAAGAAGTTCGGCCCTCTCGTTTGAGGCTCGTCGGGCCGTGATTCACTGCCCGGGGGAACTGTCCGTGCGCCGCCCGTGAGGGTTCCTCAGTCTGGACCACGGCGGGCTTTGCGATGATCCGGCAGGTCCGGACGCCCGGCAGATCGCGTCGCGGCATCGCCTCGACGAGGAGTTCGGGCTCTACAGAAGAAACGACTGCATCAGGGACTTGATTACCGGACGCCCTTGGAAATATGGGAAGACACCCCAAGAGCGGGCCGGGAGGGGACTGGGAACGGCTCATTGCCTCCGACCCCTCTCGATCCAAAATGGGGAAGGAAGAGGAGCTCCAAATATTAGCTAAAAACCGCTTCCACTGATCGGACGTACTGGGAGCAGCTCATAGGACCCCGAACAATCATATACTCTTCCGAAAGGACAACCTTCATGGCGATGAACGGTGCGCAGGCTCTTGTGAAGATGCTCGAGAACCATGACGTTACCCATGTTTTTGGCATCCCGGGCGCGAAGATCGACAGCGTCTTTATCGCACTCATGGATTCGAGCATCGAACTGGTGCTTTGCCGCCACGAGCAGAATGCCGCCTTCATGGCAGCGGCGATGGGGCGCATGACCGGAAAGGTCGGCGTCTGTCTTGTGACCTCGGGCCCCGGCGTCACCAATCTCGTAACGGGGCTCGCAACGGCGACCTCCGAGGGGGATCCCGTGCTGGCGATTGGCGGCGAGGTCCCGCTCTACGACCGCCTGAAACATACCCATCAGGCCCTCGACGGCGTCGACGTAATGAAGCCGGTGGTAAAATACGCGGCGGAGGCGCTGACCGTTCCCATGCTGCCGGAGGTGTTCAGCAGTGCGGTCCGCGCCGCGGAGAGCGGCCGGCAGGGCGCCGCCTTCATAGGCCTGCCGAAGGACGTGGGCCTGGCCGAATTCCCCGGCGAGGTCAATCCGGCCTGGGGGCGCTTCGTTGCGGAGGGGCGGCCCGCCGCCGAGGAGATCGAACGCGCGGCCGCAGTGATCAACAAGGCGCGTCGTCCGGTCGCGCTATTGGGGATGCAGTCCTCCCAGACTCGCAGCATAGAGGCGTTAAAGCGCTTCATCGCAGCCTTCGGCGCTCCCTACGCCTCGACATTCCAGGGCGCGGGCGGATGGGCGGAGCCTGCTGGCTCCAAACAATATGCGGGGCGCGTCGGCCTTTTCCGTAATCAGCCGGCGGACAAACTGCTCGAAACGGCGGACTGCGTGATCACCATCGGGTTCGACGCCATCGAATATGACCCGGTGGTGTGGAACCAGGACACAAAGCGCCCCATCGTCGCCATTGATGCCACGCCGGTCGCTCAGGATCAGGCTTTCCTGCCCGCGGCCGAGCTAATCGGAGATCTTTCGGCCTCGCTCGATGCGCTGGCGCCGCTGCTTGCCCCCAAAGTCGACGAGGGCTTTCGCCGTCTTTCGTACGATGCGGCGGCCGAGGTCGCAGGAACGATCTCGGAAGGCGCGCGCCTCGGTGGCAGTCCGGTGCATCCGCTGCGCGTCATCCACGAGCTTAGGCAAGTCGTGACGCCCGAGACGACCCTCGCGCTCGATGTCGGCTCCCACTACATCTGGATGAACCGCTATTTTCCGGCCTCGCACGCGCGGCAGGTACTTGTCAGTAATGGTCAGCAGACGCTCGGCGTCGCCCTGCCCTGGGCCATGGCCGCCAATATCGCCCGCCCCGGCTCCCCGGTCATCTCCGTCTCCGGCGACGGCGGATTTCTGTTCAGCGCCATGGAGCTCGAAACGGCAGTGCGCCGGCAGCCGGTTTGTGCATCTTATCTGGAACAGCGCCTCCTACGACATGGTCTCCTTCCAGGAGGAAGCGCATTATGGCCGGACGGCCGGCGTGGCGCTCGGCCATTACGATGTCGTCGCCTACGCCGCGAGCTTCGGTTGCCAGGGCTATCGCATCAGCGATGCGAACGAACTCGGCCCCCTGCTGCGGGAAGCGCTGGCCTCGCCCGTCCCGGTTCTCATCGATATTCCCATCGATTACGCC
>JAQUAR010000047.1 GCA_028687155.1 Methylacidiphilaceae bacterium
GCCAGCCGAGCTTGTCCTTGGGATCGAGCCGAAGCGGCAAGACCAACCCCGCCCAGTGAATCGCCGGAACCGGTTCTTTCCGGAACCGGATCACGGCGTCTTCCTTGCCTTCGACCGAGTGGAACCGGCTGGCCGGCTTGAATCTCGGTCGGCCCCGGATGCCGAAGGCGTGCTGCTGGACGGCCTGGAAGGCCCGTCGGCTCGCGGTCTGCGTGTCGTGCGAGCCGAGGTGATCACCGATCGAGCAAGCATCCCGGCAGGATACCGCGAACTTCTGGAGCGAGAATGAGCGAAAACCGAATCGTTCCTGGGTTTTTCGGAAGAGACTGGATCGCTCCTTGTTGGGGATCCGCTTCCCGCTCCGCTCATCCAGGATCGTCTTCGGCATCTTGCAGGCACGCTGCCAATCCTTGGATTGCCGCATCAAGGCCAGCCGGCGCAACGCCTCGCCCAAGGAGGCATTGTAGATCTGGCGTGCTGCTGCGAGGCGCTTGGAGAGGGCAACCTCGTCCGCCGCGGCCGTTCGCAACGGAAACTCGGCGATGAAGGATGGAGTCTTGGCTCGCATCAGACCTCTCCACTCTTATACACCTGTTCTGATGCCTTGCAATCCTTCGCCGCTCACCCCATGGCTAAAGTCAGGGGCTTGCGCGGCGCTTTTCGGTCGGGGGGCCATCCAACGACGTGGGCGTGATGAACATTTTCGGGCAATGGGGCCGCTACGGCTCGAAGCCCGCATCGGGAAACGTCCCTGGTGATCAGGTCCGCGCTGCCATGCGGCGTCGCGTTTCTCGTCGCCGCGATTTGCTCGACGACGCTTTGGCCGATGCGCCAAAGCTCCACATCTGACAAAGCATCGTGACGAGTGACTGAAAGCTGCAGATCAGGCGGCGGCACGAAGGCATTCGGACGGATCGTCCCGTCCGTTCTAATCCAATGAGCAACTGTTACGAAGCGGGCCAGTCGTTCCGCGTCCGAGATTGGCAGGGTTCCGGCCGGAGAGCTCAAAAGCGCTCCAGACGACCGATGATCTCCACGATCCGGTCGGGAATCTCGCCGAAGAACGGCTCCTCCCCATGCTCCTTGCTTGCGCCCAACAAGGCAGAATAGTGCAGCCTTCCTTCGAGATCGATGCTCACGGAAAGCGTCCAACGCGCAGAGCGATGCCATTCGAAAGTAATCTGCCCATCGGGTTCCGTGCCCACCGCTGGCATCGGGCTTCCCAACGGTAGTGCCTCAAGGAAGCAGTAGGCGAGGCTATACGTCGCGTCCAAGATCGGCTCCCCGCCGTAGCCATCCCAATTCGAGTCGCGGCATTCCTCAGCAATCGTGTAAAGCGCTTCTTTGACCGCTCTTCGTCCCAGGGACACGGAGTCTTGCAGATTACTCCGGCTCTCGGCTAACCGCTCCTCGATAAATCGAGCCTCCGGGCTTACGCCGCAACCAGTGCAGGTCATGGGAAAAGCGCCCTTGTCTTTTCCGTGAACATGCCGAAGAAGAGCTTGTTTTCAACCGGCGCAATTCCGCTAGCCTCGCCGGGAGACCCTCCTCGCCGGGATCAACCGAACCCTAAGCGAAGACGTTCGGAGAATCCAACCTACCAATCCGCTTCGCCAAAACCGTCTATGCCCTCATTTTGTAGCCCCTCCAGCCCCCAATACCCAAGCGGTCACTTCACTTGTCCTCGCGGCGGTCACTTCCCTAGCTTGCAATAAAAAGGTAGGAGTGTGTTGACGACAGTTGTGCGCGGCTCTAGTTTTTGTGTGCCTATTGTGTACACGTGAGTAAGCGATGCGAGACGCCGCCATTAACCTACGGGCATTGCCCGAGCAGCGCGATCTGATCGACCGGGCCGCTCACCTCCTGGGCAAGAACCGTTCGGATTTCATGCTCGAGGCCGCCTGCGACAAGGCCCAGGCCGTGCTGCTCGATCAGGTCTACTTCAACCTCGACGCCGACAAATTTCAGCAGTTCATCGACCTGCTCGATGCGCCACCCGCGCCGAACCCGGGGCGTGAACGGCTCATGGCGCTGAAGGCTCCCTGGGTCAAGGAATGAACTCGCCGCTTAGCGCGCCCCAGCCGCTGAGCGCCGCCCATCGTGTTGGCGACTTTTCTTGCGGAGAGCCGGTACTCGACGAGTGGCTCAAGCGCCGGGCGATGGCCAACCAGCAAAGCGGTGCCAGCCGCACCTTCGTGGTCGTTGATCCGGACAACGGCGTTCAGGGATACTACGCGATGGCCGCGGGGGCCGTCGCACGCCGTCTGGCTACCGGCGCAGTCCGCCGCAACATGCCAGATCCCGTTCCGGTCCTGGTGCTGGCCCGGCTGGCCGTCGACAGCCGCATCCAGGGGCACCATCTCGGCGGGGCCATGCTGCAGGATGCCGTGCAACGGGCGGTGGCGGTCTCGCAGAACGCGGCGTCCGGGCGTTGCTCGTCCATGCCCTTCACGATCGCGCGAGGCAGTTCTACGAGCACTACGGCTTCCAGGCATCGCCGACCGAGCCGTTCACGCTGATGCTCCGCTTGGACACCCCCGGGGCATGAAGGGCGTTTGTTCGAATTCCGGTTCGAGCATCGAACTGGCATCGGAAAGCAGACGCGGAAGGCCATTCCGGTAACCAGTCCGCCAGAAGAACCTCTCGGGCCATCTGCCGATCCCCTCGTGTCAACCGCCCGCTTTTCCCAGCAGCTCGCAGGACTTCCCTCGCTTGCGACAGCCCACGTGTCACCCTTGCCGTGAGCTGGACGCGCCAGTATCGTGGAGGGAGCAGGAAGGAGACGACCATGCCGACAACTACTTTCGGGCCGCACACGGTCAAGGATTGGCTCGCGACTCCCGAGGGCGAGCATTGGGAGCTCATCCATGGGAACCTCATCCTGACCCAAGAAACGGCGGACAATAGCGGCTTGGCGGGGGAAATCGAGCGGAGAATCGGAAATTACCTCGATCAGCATCCGCTGGGCATCGTGCGTCGCGGCATCGCCTTTTCCTTTCCCGGGATCCTGGCCCTCGAGCGGGAAGGGGTGGTGCCCGACCTCTGCTACATCCCGAACGACCAGCTGGAGAAGTGGGATGGAGAGGCGAACACCCAGGAAGGAGTCATTCCGGCCCTTGTCATGGAAATGCTCTCGCCCTCGACCAGGGAGATCGACTTGAAGGACAAGGTGGAAATCTACCGCGAGGCGGGGATTGAGGAATACTGGATCTTCGACCGTCACGAGGAGAGTGTGCGGATTTACCGCTTCGGTGAAAACGGGGAGAAGCCGGTCGCGATCATGAGCTTTGAGGATTCGATCCCTACTCCGCTTTTACCTGGCTTCTCCTTGGAGATGCCGAGGATTCGGCAGGCCTTGATGATCGGAACGCAACGCTCGCGGAAAGCCCGCTAGCAGTTGCCTCTCCTCCGGCGGCGGATCGAGAAACCCCTCCGCCTCCCCCTCCAGGCCCTACTCCTCCCTCTCTCCCGCCGCCTGCCGACCGTTTCCGATCCCTAGCCCCGGAATCTTCCCATAACCCACGAACCGGCTGCTGCCCGGAGCCGCCGCCTGCCCGGGAAACTTCGGCCAGAGGTCGAAGACGCTGGCCCCCCATCGCTGCTTGCCATGGTAGGTCCGGCCGTCGCTCGATCCGACCATCACCCGCTCTCCGCTCGCCTTTTCCCGGCCCAGGTAGATCATCGAGTGGCTGATCGGCGGATCGTTCTTGGTCGCATAGGTCCCTTCCCAAAAGAGCAGATCTCCCGGCCGCAGCTCATCCATCTCGAAGGTCATGGGATCCCGGCTCACGACCGCCCGGAAGTTGCCCGCCTTCCGAACCCAGACGTATTGGCCGCTCGAGGTGCGGGGGACATCCCGAATTCCACACTGCCGGAGCACAAAGTAGACGAAGCCCGAGCAGTCGATCCCGCCCGTGGTTGGGTCGGCGGAGCCGTACCGGTAGGTGAGGTCCATTGTGGTTAAGAGAAGCGCCTGGCGGATTACCTCCTGGACCGGCGCCGGCTGCTGGTCGAAGTCGGCGAGTTCCTCGGGCTTAAGCGAGGCGTCGGGCGCCATTCCGGCGGGGCGCTTCTCCTCTCCGGCCGCTTGCGGGGTGCCTTGCGCCCCGGCGGGACCGACCGAAAAGAGCAGGGCCAGCACGAGCGCGCACCCTTCGGCCGCGATCTTCTTCAGGACTTCCGACGGTCGCAGCCGAGCGCCCGGCGGGGAGCGAAGGGTAGGCCCGGGCGGGTGCGGTTCCGACTTGGGCTTCACAGGCGTCCACGATAGGCTGCTGCCGGAAGGAAAGCATTCCTTTCCCAGCGGAAAAAACCAAACCAACCCTGAAAAACGAGAAAGAATACAATGAAAAAGCGAACTCTTCTCTTGGCTTCGATGGTGCTGCTCGGGATCGGATTGGCGGCATCCCCTCTCTATTCCCAGGAGCGCCAGTCCGACAGCTCGATGCAACTCCACCATATGCACGCCGTGATCAACCATGCGGTCGAGATGGCGGCCGAAGGCTCCAATCTGGTGATGCTCGGCGAAAGGCAGATAGCCCCCGGAACGGACGAGCTGGCGGCCGAGCATGGGAAAGGGGCGATTCGCGAAGCCAAGGCGCTGGTCAAAAGGGTTATGGAGAGCAAGCCGATGGCCGATCTCCACAAGCAAGGGCAGGGGGAGAGCCGCGAAATGGTTTACACCCATAAGCTCGCGGAGGCGGCCAATGCCTATATCGATCTGCTGGCCGAGATGTACTCGATTAAATGATTCAGGTAAGGTAAGGAGACTTGGCGGCTTGCGCCCCTGTTGTCCGGTCGCTCCCCGTCACAAATGCGCGGATGATCCCTCGGGTCCGCCGGGTAGGAAAACAAGTCGATTCCCATGTCCCCAAAACCAGATCGGCAGAGGGCACCTGGCGGGAAGGGGGCCGGAGAGGCAGGGTCCGGCCCCAACGAAGTTCTCTTCGACCTTCTCGCCTCTCTCGGCGTCGAGGAGACGGTGGTTGAGCGCCATTTCCCTGAGTGCGAAGAACCCGCGCGGAACCTCTTGGATTGGATTCAGGGCCATGCCCGGATCTGCGGTATCTGGGGCGAGATCGGTTACGATGGGAAACCGAAAGGATCGCCCGAGCTGTCGGTCCTGGCCAACGGGGACCTCTGTCCGGTCGAGGCGGTCGTGCAGGCCGAGATCGGTCGAGAAAGCTTCCTTTTCGAATTCAGCAGGAAGTACTCGAGTGACCGGTTACGGGTGCGCGTTCGCACGCATCCGCGGAACGTGCAGCGCATCGAATCGATCCTTTCCCAAAACTGGGGTCAGCGCGTGGTCATCGAGCGGCGCTTCCGCTCCCTGCGCTCTCTCTGCCGCCTCTTCCAGGAAGTTTCCAGCGGCTTTGAGGGAGTGACGATCCGCTCCGACCGATACCAAGGAGCCCCGAAACTGGCGATGGATCACGTCCTAGGGCTCTATCCGACCGATTTGCAGCTCGAAGCTCGGAAAGGAGCGTCGCTCTTCCGCTTCCGTTTCTTGGGCCAATCGCTCTCCGTGGAATGTGCCTGGGAGGCGGCTGCCGAAGTGCGGGAACTCTTGGAAACGGCAGAGCCTCCGTCCGACGAAGAGGGGGCCGGACCCTGTGCCGCGGTTCGGGTCTCGGGAGTGTCTTGGGAGGATCTCGGGGGAATGCCGGAGGTCGAGCGGACGATGCGGGAGCTGATCGAATACCCGCTCCGCAATCCCGAGCCCTATCGGCGCATGGGCTTGGCTCCGCCCAAAGGGATCCTGCTCGTCGGTCCTCCCGGAACGGGGAAGACGACGATCGCCAAAATCTTGGCGAGTCAGCTCGATGCGCTCTTCCTTTCGGTTTCGGCAAGCGACATCAACTCGATGTGGCATGGAGAGAGCGAAAAGAACGTAGCTAGGCTCTTTGAGGATGCTCGTCGCGTCGCCTCCGGCGGACGGCTGGTCGTCCTCTTCTTCGATGAGATCGACGGCCTCTGCACGAATCGGGACGCGATGGGCACCGAGGGCGTCATGCGCCGCACCTTCGGCGAACTCTGCCGGGAAATGGACGGCCTGCACCAAAACACGGGCATCGCCGTGCTTGCGGCAACCAACCGGTTCGAGGATCTGGATCCCGCCCTGGTTCGGCCCGGGCGCTTCGATCGCAAGATCGAAATCGGCCTCCCCGCCGAAGCGGCTCGCGCCGCCATTCTCCGGATCCATCTGCGGAAGCTCCCCGGCAACGAGAAGCTGGCAATCGAACCGCTTGCCGCAGCCACCGAGGGCCTTTCCGGAGCCGAGCTGGCAGCCATCTGCCAGCGGGCCGCTTTCCTGGCCATGCGCCGACATGCGGCTAAGCACGGAGTTTCCTTGGTCGACCTGCGGGGATCCTTTTTGGAAGGGCTCTTCCTGGAGCGGGAGGACCTCGGCTGCGCCGTAGAGGAGATTCGTCGGGAGAAGAATCCGGGGTCGATCCGCTAAAAAAGCGGGAAGGGCGGGAATCGGCGACCGGAAGGCGTGCCTTCCGTCCCGTCCTTCGCGGCAAGCCCGATTCCGGAAAAAAAGAGGATCTTCGAAAGCCGACCGCAGGCGGCGGTGCGATCGCCGGATTCCGTTGGTTAATAAGCAGCCCGGTCCAACCGCGGTTTTCGGCAGCCAGGAGGCTATCTCTTCTCTCTGCCTTCCTCGGGATGGGCGATCTCCCACTCGGAGATCCGATCGAAGATCGCCACCGCGATGCGACCGCAGGCCGCCTTCACGGCTTCCCATTTGATCCAGCGCGGATCGAGTCCCTTGTATTCGGAAAGATCGGTTTCCGCTAGATCGTAAGGAAGCGGCTCCGCGAGCTGTGCCTGGAGCTGCTGGAGCGGCGATTCTCCGCTTTCTTGGGGATAGAGCCGATCAAAGGAGCGGAGCGCCTCCGCGGCGTGCTCCCCACCCATGTGATCCGCTAACGCGAGGAAATCGACATAGTCTCGTGTCGCATTCCGCCGGAGAATCAACGCGCCCTTGATCCGCAAAATCTCCGCTTCGGTCGGGATGGTGATCCGCTCCCCTCGATGTTCGACCACGGTTGTTTCAAGCGGTTCCTCCCGAACGAGCTGCCGCACTCCGGTTTCGATCCCGTCGAGGCTTCCTAAGATTTGGACAGGACGCTGCACTCGAGCGGTTTTCCAGCCGGCGACCGACTCGAGCTCTCGCAGCACCTCGTCGAAACGATGCCGCGGATCGGTCAGCATAGGGTCCGCATCCTGGGAAAACCGGTGGCCCGCATGGACCGCGGACGCGGTGCCGCCGACGAGCACCGCATCGGGGACAATGCGCTGGAGCCGAGCCGCTGCCGATAGGACTCTTTCCCAGTCAGGCAAGGGAGCGGTGTTCTTTAACATAGCGCATCCAAAAATGGTGGCGTTGCGCCCGGGGATCCGCGCGGTACGGGCGGCAGACCCGCTCCACGACGTCCAGGAGAGAAGGATCGGCCAGGACGGCCAGCCGTAGCTCGGTCCAGTCGCGCCACCGGCCGCGCCCAATCACGTCGTCAATGGCGGCAGGCGTGTAACGCCCGTGGTTCAGATGGCGATGAATCATGGCCCCGCAGAGAACTTTTCTCCCTCCGGCGGAATCTGGTGCAATCGCCGGCTCTCCGCAAGAGAAGCCGGAGCGGGGGCTCGGAACCCGCCCAATCTCAAGAGAACTATCCCGTTCCTCCGTTCCCCGGGCCTCCCTCCAGCAGTTCCGGCTCCTGCAGGAGCCGGGCCGACTGGTCGATCGGTTCCGGGGTCTCGATGACCTCTCCTTCCGGGGCCGCCTGGAGCCCCGTGAAGCGCCTCGCCGTCACCAGCACCCGCGATTCGAGAGTGGCCGTTGCCTTGTTGTAGGCCTTGATCGCCTGCTCCATCCCCTTGCCGACCCCGGCCCAATGGTCGGCCAGGGTGGCGATCCGCTTGTAGAGGGTCCGGCCCAGCTCGCTGATCGCCCGGGCGTTTTCGGTGAGCGCTTCCTGTTGCCAGCCGTAGGCGACCGCTTGCAAAAGGGCGATCAAGGTCGTCGGCGTTGCCGGGATCACCCGCTTCCCGACCCCGTAGTCGAGGAGCCCCGGGTCCTGCTGGAGGGCCGCCGAGAAGAACATCTCCCCCGGCAGGAAGAGCACGACGAACTCGGGCGTCGGCGCGAACTGCTCCCAGTAAGCCTTCTTGCTCAGATTGGCGATATGCTCCCGGACCTGCCGGGCATGGACGGCCAGCCGGGCCATTCTTGCCGGCTCGTCGGAAGCCTCGACCGCTTCCAGGTAGGCGGCGATCGGCGCCTTCGCATCGATGACGATCTGCTTTCCCCCGGGAAGCCGGATGATCAGGTCGGGCCGCAGCCGGCCCTCTTCCCCCTCGATGCTCGTCTGCTCGAAAAAGTCGCAACGCTCGACCATCCCCGCCATCTCGACGACCCCCCGGAGCTGCATCTCCCCCCACCGTCCGCGGACGACCGGCTGCCGGAGGGCCTTGACCAAGTTGGCGGTCTCGCTGCGAAGCTG
>JAQUAR010000048.1:0-7470 GCA_028687155.1 Methylacidiphilaceae bacterium
TCAAGATCACCGAGACGATCCAGCCCCCGGTGGGGAGCCGCACCCCAAGGGAGCTCTTCGGAAGCTCGACCACGAGCCCCGGCTGGGTGACGAAGGAGGAGCCGAGAAGGAAGAAAAGCAGAAGCAGGAAAACGACCGTGACCAGGGGGACTAAGTCAGTCGTCCCGCGCAGCAGGGCCAAGCGAGGCTGTAATCTCGTCGGGGAAGGAAGCGGCACGGTTCGATCTCTTGCTGTCGGCGAGCGCGTGCAAAACTTCGATGGCCACGCGTTCCATGTCCTGCGCGATCGCCGCAACGCGAATTAAAAGATAATTATAAGCGATCGAACTGGGAATGGCTACCGCGATTCCCGCAGCGGCGCTCACCAGGGACACCCAGATGCCCGAGGCCAGGTCGCTCACCGAGACCGAGCCCGAGGCCCGGTTCATGGCGAGAAACGCCTCGATCATGCCGGTGATCGTTCCCAAAAGCCCGAGAAGGGGGGTGACATAGCTGATCGTCGCCAAAATCGGGAGGTGGGCTTCGAGCGGGGGCAGAGCGAGCTGCGCCGCATCCCGTGTCATCTCCCGCAGTTCGGTCGGCGGATAATCCCGCCGCAGGATTGCCTGCCGTGCGATCTCGGCCGCCCGGGCGGGCGTTTCCTGGCAGCGAAGGAGGGCCTCCTCGTATCTTCCCTTCCGCAACAAGTTGCCAAGCCCGGTCAGGAAGGAGTCCACATTGCACTCCGCCTTTCGGTAGAAGAGCATCCGCTCCAGGAAGACCCCGGCGGCGAGGACGCTGCAGAGCAGAATCGGCCACATGACAAGCCCTCCGCGGTGGACGATCTCAAAGAGGCTGATGGCTTCCGGGACCACGCGGGGGTTCGCCTCGCCTGCCGCCAAAAGGAAAAGAGTGTAGGCCGACATCACCAGATAAAGGATTTGGCTTGGGCGACAATCCGGCTTCCATCGACTACGGTGAAGCGCCACGCGTAGACCCGCCCATGCTGCGTGTAATCGTCCCCGACCACCAGGAAGATCGACCGGACGTTTCCGTGGGCGTGCCGGGAGAAATCGACCTGCGACCAGACGGCCTCGCGCGTCTTCGTCTGCCGATACTCGAACCGCGCCAAGAGATCCCGCGGCTTCCCTCGGTTCTTCCAGCTGATCACGTAGATGTCGCCCTGCCGCATGGCCATCTCCTCGGGGGTGATCGCCCCCCAGTTCCAGTACATCTTCTCGTACATCAGGCTCTGGACGTTCCCCGACTTGGCCTTCTTAACCGGAACATTCAGGAGATTCCAAACCTTGGTCACCTTGACCCGAGGATCGAGAGCGAGATACTCGCCTCCGGGTTGCAGTTCGTAGGCCCGCCGCACCTCCCCGGCCAACCCCGCCGCCGGCAGCCCGAGCAGCCCGAGCAGCCCGAGCAAGAGAAAAAGAGAGAACTTCTGCACCCTCCCTTCTTCTACACCACCGGGGTCGACCTGGAAAGACAAGGATCGGCTCCGTCTCCCCATCCCTGATTTCTTCCGGACGCGCGCCTCGCTTCCTCGGCCCCCTCCACCACGACGCAAAACTCTCCTCGCGGCTCCCGGCCCTGGAACTCCGCCAGCAGCGCTTCCGTATTCCCCCGGAGAACCTCCTCGAACTTCTTGGTCAGCTCCCGGGCCAGGCAGATCTTCCGGCTCCCCAGGACCGGAACTGCCTCTTGCAGCGACCGTAGCAACCGGTGGGGCGATTCGAAATAGACCGAGGTGCAGGTGCGCGCCTCGGCGGCCGCCCACTCTCTTTTCCGCGCTCCCCCTTTTACGGGAAGAAAGCCTCCGAAGTAGAAGGGGGTCGTCGAAAATCCGGACGCCAACAGGGCCGCCAAGACCGAGGAGGGCCCCGGAATCACTTCCACCCGGATCCCCTCCTCGACACACCGCCGCAAAAGCCTCTCCCCGGGGTCCGAAATCCCCGGCATCCCTGCATCGCTCACCAGCGCCACCCTCTTCCCCTCGCGCAGCGACGCAAGAAGCCCCGAAAGCCGCTGGGCTTCATTGAACCGGTGACAGCTCACCAAGGGCTTGTGGATTCCGTAGTGAGCCAGGAGCTGGCCCGTCCTCCGCGTATCCTCGGCCGCGACCAGGTCCGCGTCCCGCAGGATGCGCAAGGCCCGCAGAGTCATGTCTTCCAAGTTTCCGATCGGGGTTGCCACGACCCAGAGCCGGGGGCCCTCGCCAACCGGAGTCGCCCCGGTCTTGTCCCTTTCCTGTCCTTCCTCCCGGGGAGGCTCCTCGTCCTCTTTCCCTACCCTCTTTTCGTGCTCCCGCTTCATAGGTCGCGTCAGAGATACGATAAGGCAAGGGGGCCTCCCAAGCGAGCCCCGCCTCGACAGGCCGGCATCTGTCCGCTACGCTAGAGCCGCGGAGCGGGCTCGTGGCGAAACGGTAGACGCGCTAGACTTAGGATCTAGTCTCGCGAGAGGTCTGGGTTCAAATCCCAGCGAGCCCACCCGGAGGTGGAGCCGCAGGGCGTTGTCCCGCGCCGGAAGCAAGGGCTGCCTCCGCCGCGCATCGGGTACGAACTTTGTGAGACATGCAGGCCAGGCCAAGCGCTGCTTCCGGACGGTCGGTTGCCTCGCACGCCCAGGCGAGCAATCTGGTAGGGGTTCCCTCCGCACTTTTGGCGAGCCCGGACTTCAACGAGCGTCCGATCCGGCTTTCGATTCATGGGGTTCGCGAGATGAACCCGGGGCTCTTCCGAAAGTTGGGTGGAGCGCGGGATGCCTGCGAGCCGGCGCGGATCTTCGAGGAGTATATGGAGGTCCTCTTCGGCCTCGACGAAGAGCAGCGGAAGCACCCTGGTCCCGATGGGCGGCGGCGCTACCAGTCGAGCTACCGGCGGCTCCTGGAAGGATGGGCCTTCGACTCGAATGGCCCAGAAGGTGCTGTGCTCAAGGGGTGGGTGGAAAGCCGCTTCGGACTCTTCCCGACCTATCATAAGCGCCCGATCGAGCGGTTTTCCTCACCCGCATGGGTCACCTACGTGGAGGAAAAGATGGCGAGCCGCTTTCACAACAATGCGATCCAGATGCAGCTCGATCTCCTCTACGAGTTCGCCCAGTGGTCGCTTGATCGGGCTTCCGGACGGGCGGAGCGCCACCGGACCCTCTACCGCGGGGTGGAGGGATTCGAGGAGAACCAGATTCTGGAGCGGCGCGGCAAGGGGAGCGCCCTGGTGCTCCTCAATAACCTTGTCTCCTTCACGACCGAGCGGGGAGTGGCCGAGCAGTTCGGAAGCTGGATTCTCACGGCGAGGGTTCCCTTGGGGAAGATCCTCTTTTTTCGCGAGCTCCTTCCCCACCATGTCCTCCAGAGCGAGGCGGAGCACCTCGTCATCGGCGGAGCCTTTGAGGTCGAGATCGGTCGGCCATGACGGCGGTTTCTCGCGAGGAGCGCAGGGCCCGGGCGCTGGGAGCCTACCTCGGGTTCGCGGTTGGGGATGCGCTCGGGGCGACGGTCGAGTTTCTTTCGGCGGAGGAGATCGCGGAGCGCTACAGGGTCCACCGGCGGATGATCGGAGGCGGGTGGCTCGGGCTCAAGCCGGGGCAGGTCACCGACGACACCGAGATGTGCTTGGCCGTGGGGCGGGCGATCCTGGCGCTCGGAAGGTTCGAACCTTGCTCGATGGCGGAGGAGATGGTTCGCTGGTATCGTAGCCGGCCGGTCGATGTGGGAGCCACCTGCCTGCAGGGAATTCGCCGCTATTTGAGCGACGGCTCGCTCGAAGCGCTTCCCAGCCGCTGGCATGGGGGCAACGGCGCCTGCCTGCGGAATCTCCCCGTCATCCTGGCGACCCTGGGAGACGAGGAAGCCTTTGGTCGCTGGACGATCGGCCAGTGCCACTTCACCCACAATCACCGGTTTTCGGATGCCGGAACGCTCGCGCTCGGGGAGATGGTCCGGAGCCTGCTGGGAGGCGAGGGAATCTCGGGAGCGCGGGCCGCGGCCGATCGGCTGATCGACCGGCACCCGGTCTTCGCCTTTGACCCCCATCCCGCAAGCTCCTCGGGCTACGTGGTCGATACGATTCAGACGGTCTTCTTCACCTTCTTCGGCAGCGACTCCTTTGCCTCCTGCTTGATCGCGACTGTCAATCGCGGGGGAGATGCGGATTCGACGGGGGCGCTCGCGGGGATGCTCGCCGGAGCGAGATACACGGCCGAGGGGATCCCGCGGGGATGGCTCCGGAAGCTTCCGACCGAGGTCATGAAGGAGATCGAGATCCAGGTCGACCGCCTGCTCGCTCTCGCCGATGCCCAGAGGAGATAAGCGGGGACGAGCGTCTGCCGGCGCTCCCACCTCCCTCTGCAAGAGCTGGGAGGTCCGGCGTTGGCACTGCTCCCGGTTGGTGTTACGCTAACGGCGAGGAAGGCGAGAAGCTCTTGAGGAAACCTGGGAAATCGACCGGGCTTCCGACCGAGACCTTTTCCGCCGTGGAGGGCGAGGAGTCCTGCCGCGGGTCCGCTCTCGCCCTCTCTTGGCTCCCGAGCCTCTTGGAGAGTCGTGGAAAGGTGGCGCTCAAGAAGAGGGGGTGGAGCGTCGGGAGAGGGTCGTTTACCGAGTTTTGATACGGCAACGGTGCATTTTGAGTCCTCGCGTCCGGGAAAAGGCCTTATAGAGGGAACGATGGCGGACATGATTTACGTGGTAGGGACTCTGCTCTTCTTTGCGTTGGCGATGGCCTACGGGCAGTGGTGTGGACGGATCTAGGGAGGAAAAATGCTCGCTCTTCTCGGAATCGTCTGCGTGGGGCTCCTGCTCTATCTCTTTGCGGCGATGATTTGGCCCGAGAAGTTCTAAGCGGCTTCGGAAATGACGACCCCCTTTTTGCTGACTCTCGGGTTGTTTTTCGGGGTGCTCGCACTCGTGAGCTGGGCTTTGGCCCTCTATCTGCGAGCGGTGCTCGATCCGAACGGGAAGACCTGGCTCGATGCGGTTTTCGGGCCGCTCGAGCGCTGGACCTACCGGCTCTGCGGGATCGATTCCCGGAGGGAAGAAGACTGGAAGGGTTACCTCGCCTCGCTCCTGGTCTTCAACGCGGTCGGTCTCCTGTTGACCTATCTCATTCTTCGGATCCAGCAGTGGCTCCCGCTCAATCCCAAGGGCTTTGGGCCGGTTTCACCCGACTTAGCCTTCAATACGGCGGTGAGCTTTACCACCAACACGAACTGGCAGAACTACGCGGGGGAGTCGACCGTCTCCTACTTCTCGCAGATGGTGGGGCTGGCCGTGCACAACTTCACCTCGGCGGCCACCGGGATCGCGATCGCCGCCGCCTTCGTCCGGGCACTGGCACGGGCCGGTGTGAAGACCATCGGCAACTTCTGGGTCGACCTGGTGCGGATCACCTATTATCTGCTCCTGCCCCTCTCCTTTGGGTTGGCGGTCGTTCTCCTCTCCCAAGGAGTACCTCAGAATTTCTCCCCCTATGCCCGGGCGCAGCTCGTGGAGCCGGTGGTCCTCGCGGGCACAGGCGGTCAGGAGCATCAGATCGAAATCCAGGAGATCGTCCAGGGGCCGATCGCCTCCCAGGAGGCGATCAAGCAGTTGGGCACCAACGGAGGAGGATACACGAACGCCAACTCGGCCCACCCGTTCGAGAATCCCACCCCGCTTTCTAACCTGCTGGAAATTCTGGCCGTGCTCTGCATCCCCGGTGCGCTCGCCCTCTACCTGGGGCGGGCGGTGGGTCGGCAGGCCCACGGCTGGGCGGTCTGGGGAGTGATGGCGCTTCTCTTGTTCGGGGGCATCTTGGTCTGCTGGCATGCGGAGGCCGGAGGCAACCCGCTCCTGGTGGAGCAGGGACTCTCCTCGGCGGAGGGTAACCGGGAGGGGAAGGAGGCGCGGTTTGGGACGCTCGATTCGGCGCTTTTCGCGGTTGCGACGACTGCGACCTCTTGCGGCGCGGTCAACTCCCTGCACGACTCCTATCTTCCCCTGGGCGGTCTGGTTCCGCTCTTCAACATGGAGCTAGGGGAGGTGGCTTTTGGAGGAGTCGGATCGGGACTCTATGGGATGCTTCTCTTCGTGGTGCTGGGGGTCTTCCTCTTTGGGCTCATGATCGGCAGAACTCCGGAGTATCTAGGAAAGAAGATCGGGGCGAGCGAGGTCAAGATGGCCGCCTTGAGCATCCTCGTGCTGAACCTCTCGATCCTCGGGATGAGCGCCTGGGCGATCGCGAGCCCCTGGGGCTTGGCGGGAATCGCCAACTCGGGCCCGCATGGCTTGAGCGAGATCCTTTATGCGTTCAGCTCGACCACCGGAAACAACGGGAGCGCCTTTGCGGGTCTATCCGGCAACACCCCTTGGTACAACACGACCCTCGGGATCGCCATGCTGGCCGGGCGCTACCTGATGCTCGTCCCAGTCCTGGGGTTGGCAGGGCTCTTGGCGGCACAGAAGACGGTGGCGGCCACCCAGGCTGCCTTCCCGGTTTCCGGCATCCTGTTTGTCATTCTCCTGCTTGCGACGGTCTTGATCGTGGGCGCGCTCAACTTCTTTCCGGTTCTCGCCTTGGGGCCGATTCTCGAGCATTTCCTGCTCCAGGCGGGCCACACCTTTTAGAGGAGAAGCCATGAAGCCCAAGCAGTTTTCTTTTTCCGATCCACAACTCCTGGCCTTTTCCCTGCGGGGCGCCATCACGAAGGCGAACCCCTTCGTTCTCTGGCGCAACCCGGTCATCTTTGTCACCGAGATCGGTGCGCTGGTCAGCACGCTCGAAATCTTCCTTTCCGCCGAGCCGAAGTTTTTCACGGTGCAGATCTCCCTCTGGCTCTGGTTCACGGTCCTCTTTTCGACCTTCGCGGAAGCGATTGCCGAGAGCCGGGGGAAGGCGCAGGCGGACAGCCTTCGCCAAGCCCGGACGATCACCTTGGCCCGCCGGCTCCGCGAGGGGAGGGAAGAGACGGTCTCGGCCACCGAGTTGCGGAAGGGAGACCTGGTGGTCTGCGTCGCCGGGGATCTGATCCCTGCCGACGGCGAAGTGACGCAAGGGGCGGCGACGGTGGACGAATCGGCGGTGACGGGGGAGTCGGCTCCAGTAGTCCGGGAGAGCGGCGGGGACCGGAGTGGCGTGACCGGCGGGACCAAGGTGATCAGCGACCGGATCGTGATCCAGATCACGAGCGATCCCGGCCAGACCTTCCTCGACCGGATGATTCAACTGGTCGAAGGGGCCAAGCGGCAAAAGACCCCCAATGAGATCGCCTTGGGGATTCTCTTGGCGGCCCTGACTTTCATCTTCCTCTTGGTCATACTGACCCTGGTTCCGTTCTTACACTACCTCGACGCCCCGGTATCGATCGCGACCCTGGCAGCCCTGGTCGTCTGCTTGATCCCGACGACGATCGGGGGGCTCTTGAGTGCGATCGGTATTGCGGGGATCGACCGGCTGGTCCAGCACAATGTGATGGCAACCAGCGGGCGGGCGGTGGAGGCGGCGG
>JAQUAR010000048.1:7480-8348 GCA_028687155.1 Methylacidiphilaceae bacterium
GCTCCTCCTGGACAAGACCGGCACCATCACTCTCGGGAACCGGATGGCGACCGAGTTCGTCCCGGGGACGGGGGTCGAGTTGCTCCGGCTGGTGGACGCGGCGCAGCTCGCTTCCCTGGCCGACGAGACACCCGAAGGGCGCTCCATCGTGGTCCTTGCCAAGCAGCAGTGTGGGTTGCGGGGTCGGGAGGTGCTGGAGAACCAGGCCCGGTTTCTTCCCTTCTCGGCGCAGACGAGGATGAGCGGAGTCGACTTCCCCGAGAGCGACGGCAGCCCGGCGCGCTCGATCCGCAAGGGGTCAGGGGATGCGATCGAAGCGTTCTTGCGAAAGCAGGGAGGGAGCCTTCCCGATTCGGTTCGGCAGGCGGTCGATCGGATCGCCCGGGATGGAGGGACTCCGCTGGTCGTCGCGGAGGGGAAGGAGGCGCTCGGAGTCATTCATCTCAAGGACGTGGTGAAGGGAGGGATCAAGCAGCGGTTCGCGCGGCTTCGCCAGATGGGGATTCGAACGATCATGATCACGGGCGATAACCCGCAGACAGCCGCAGCGATCGCGATGGAGGCCGGGGTGGATGATTACCTGGCGCAGGCGACGCCGGAGGCGAAACTCACCCGGATTCGGCGGGAGCAGGAAGGCGGGCACTTAGTGGCGATGACGGGGGACGGCACGAACGACGCACCGGCCCTGGCCCAGGCGGACGTCGGCGTGGCCATGAATACCGGCACGCAAGCGGCCCGGGAGGCGGGGAACATGGTCGATCTCGACAGCAATCCCACCAAGCTGATCGAGGTTGTGGAGATCGGTAAGCAGCTCCTGGTGACCCGGGGAGCGCTGACCACCTTCAGCGTCGCCAACGACGTCGCCAAA
>JAQUAR010000049.1 GCA_028687155.1 Methylacidiphilaceae bacterium
GCCTCCCGACCTTGCCGCACATATTCCGCCGGGTGCCCCACGGCATGACGGCAGAGCGGAGTATGGATATGGTAGTCGAAGAGCATCGGCTATCCCAAGCCGCTCCGGTCAAGGATGCTGACCACCTTGGCGAGTTCCGCGTGCGTGTTGTAAAAATGGGGGGAGAAACGGATGTACTGCTTCCCCTGCCGATCCCACCGAAGGGAGACGACGATCCCTTGCTCCTTCAGAGCCTCGACCGCTGCGGAAAGATTGCGCTGGTCGTGGCTCGCCGTCACGATCCCGGATCGGGCCTCTTCGGGCAGATCCTCGGCAAGGAGTCGCCATCCACGCTTGCGCAGTCCTTCGGCCAGGAAGGCGTGCAAGGAGAGGAGCCGCTCGCGAATCGCCTCGATTCCCAGCTCCAGCAGGAGCTCCATCGAAGCCCGCATCCCTAAAATACCCAATGCGTTGAGTGCCCCGCATTCGTAGCGCCGGGCACCCGCCTCGCATTCGACCGCCTCCTGAGCGATGAAGCCCGGAGATCGGATGTTCCAGGCGCCCAGGAGCGCCGGCGGGAGGAGAGGCTGCCGCTCTTTGCGAACATAGAAGATGCCCGCTCCCAAGGGGCCCAAAAGCCATTTGTGCGAGTCGGCGCTCAAGAAATCACAGTAGGCTGCGTCCACGGGAGCGGCGCCCAGTGTCTGAATCCCATCCAGGCAAAAAAGCACGCCTCGGCGGCGAAGCTCTTCCCCGATCCTGCGGTAATCGAGCTGGTAGCCGGAGAGAAAGTGGCAAGAGGCGAGCGCGACCAGACGGGTCCGCGGGCCGACGGCGTCCAACACCAGCTCCGGGGTGAGCCTGCCCAAGGAGACGGGCTGGAGCCGCACCAGCCTGACTCCACGCCCCTCCAGTCGCAGCCAGGGATAGACGTTGGACGGGTAGTCGTCCGGATAGAAGACCACCTCGTCTCCCGGTTGAAAATCGATTCCCAGCGCCACGAGATTCAAGCCAAAGGCCGTCGGCCCGACCAGAGCGATTTCGCTCGCATCGACCTTCAAAAGACGAGCAGCCACCCGGCGGCTCTCATCGAGCTCTCGCAGAAGCGCTTCGGTCTCCTGCTCCTGGCTTGCCCCCTCTTCGGCCGCAGTACAGATCCGATCGACAGCCGCCTGGGTGATCGGAGCGACGCCCGCATGGGCGAGAAAAATCTTCCGCTTGGTCACCGGAAAGAGCCGGGACCGGAGCTCTGCATCGTTTACGATCTGATCGATGGTCATTCCGCAACCAGCGCCACCGGGAGCTTTTCCCGAATGCGCCGCACCGCAGAGACGACTGCGGCCGCCGCATGGTCGATCTCGTCCTCGGTATTGTTCCAGCCCAGCGAGAAGCGGACGCTGGAGAAGGCCTCCCGCACGCTAAGCCCCATCTCGACGAGGACGCGGGAGGGTTTGGCGCTCCCGGTGCTGCAAGCCGATCCACCCGAAGCCTGGATCCCCTGACGATCGAGTTCCATGAGCAGAGCTTCGGATTCGACATTCTGAAAGCAGAGATTGGAGGTGTTGGGAACGCGCTCGGCCGGCTGTCCGTTGATCCGGACATCCGTCAGTCCGGCAAGGATCGTCCGCTCAAAGCGGTCCCGCAGCTTCCCGACCCGCTTCGCGAATTGTCCGACTCGCTCCGCGGCAAGCTCAGCGGCTCGACCCATGCCCACGATGGCGGCGATATTTTCGGTTCCCGCGCGCCGACCGCGCTCCTGCGAGCCTCCCCAAAGGTAGGGTCGGAAGGGCACTCCCTGGCGTATGTAGAGCACGCCGATTCCTTTAGGCCCTCCGAACTTGTGCGCAGAAACCGAAAGGAGGTCGATCGGCATTTGCGCTAGGTGGATGGGGACTTTGGCGGCCGCCTGGACGGCATCGGTGTGAAAGAGAACTCCCCGCGCGCGGCAGATCTCGCCGATCTCACGGATCGGAAAGAGCACCCCGGTCTCATTGTTTGCCCACATGATCGAGACGACCGCCGTCTCCGACTGGATCGCCCGAGCCACATCCGCCGGGTCGAGCTGCCCGTCGGAAGCGACGGGAAGCCATCGGACGCGATACCCGTCTCGCTCCAGCTCCTGGCAGAAACGGTGGACGGCCGGGTGCTCCACAGCCGTGGTGACCAACTCCCGTTTCCCGGAAGTGCGCAGGGCAGACCAGAGCGCGGTGTTGTCCGATTCGGTGCCTCCGCTCGTAAAGACGATTTCTTCCTCCAGACAGCCCAGCAGACGCGCGACGCGGCGCCGGGCCGACTGGACGGCCTCTTTGGACTCCTGGCCGAGGGAGTAGGCGCTCGAAGCGTTCCCATAGTAGACCGAAAGGAAAGGGACCATCTCCCGAACCGCTTCCGGGAGCACCGCCGTCGTTGCGTTGTTATCCAGGTAAATCAGTCGCCTGCTCACGTCCTGCTCCTAGCCTGAATGTCTAGCCTGTATATCTCCTAAGCGTTCTCCAGCCAGAGGGACCACTTTCGGAGGAGAGCGGCGACTTGTCAATCTTCGTCCCCACCAGGTTCTAGACGACCTATCCGAGGCCAAGGCCGAAAGCGACGAAGCCCACGCCCACCGCCAGGGCAGCCCACGCGGTCGTGCGCAGCGGCCCGGGAAGTCCCAGCGGCTCGCAGACCCGATCGCGGAAGAGATGGGGGAGGCTCACAAAAAGGATCCCGGCAGCCACCCAGAGGTAGGCCAGAACGACTAGCGCGATCTTCCCGGGGCGATCACTTAGGAAGGCCGCATCGAGCAGGACGTTCGCCCCCAGCAGGAAGAGCATGGAGAGCCCCCGGACCGCAGGAAAGTCGTCCAGGAGCCAGATCGAAAGCGTCCCAAGAATCAGGCACGCCGAAACAAGGACCGAACGGAACGCCGAATACTCCCCTAAATCGGTCGTGGCGCAGAGGGTTGCCGCCCAGACGGTTACGCCTCCCAAGAGGAGCCGGCCAAGGGTACGGTTTCTCGGGAACCTCTGCAGAAATTGCTGAATTCTACTAGGAAAAAGAAGGGCGAGGATCCCTCCTATGCCGTGGAGCAGGCCGACGACGAGGGCCGTCAGGCCCAAGGAAACGTGATAGATCATAGTGGTCTCATTCCGGCTCCTGCTGGGTGATGCAGTGCAAGCCGCCGAATCCCCAAACAAGATCGCGAGCCGGTACCGGGACTGTCGGCCGGTCGCGGACCAGCTCGCCCAAGATCTTGCCGGCGACGGCGTCCATGGGATCTCCGAAAGCGGGAAAGAGAAGTGCCTCGTTCGAGAAATAAAAGTTTGCGTAGGAGGCGGGAAGCCGCGTCTCTCCCTCGTAGATCGCCCCCGGCATCGGCAGGGCGACCAGGCGAAGTCGCTCGGAGTCCCTCGCCGCTTCCGCCTGGAGGCGCTCGAAGTTCTCTTCCAGAACGGCGTGGTTGGGGTCTTCGGGGTCTTGGGTCCGTGCGGCCACGATCGTCGACCGGTCGACGAAGCGGGCGATCTCGTCGACATGGCCGTCGGTGTCGTCCCCCACGATTTCGGCCTCGAGCCAGATGATCCGTTCCGCACCCAGATATTCGCGCAGGGCCCACTCCATCCGCTCCCGTGTCATTCCCGGATTGCGGACTGGATCGAGAAGACAGCGGGAGCCGACGAGAAAAGTTCCCTCTCCGTTGGTGTCGATCGCTCCCCCCTCCAGGACAATACCGGGTTCGAAACAGCGCATCCCGAGGAAAAAGGCGGCCCGCTGCGGCACTAGGTCGTCTAGCGCGTAGGGCGGATACTTTTTCCCCCAGGCATCGTATCCCCAATCGACGATCGCGGTCTCCCGGCCATTTTGCACGAAGATCGGCCCATGATCCCGGCACCATGGCTCGTAGGCGGGGCTATCGTAGAGAAGGACTCTGCGGCCGAGGGCAAGGCCGCGGGCTTGCAGCAGCTCCTGCACCGATTTCCGCTGCTCGCGGGAAAAGCAGTTCACTCGCACGAGCTCTCCGGAGGAGAGGAGTTGAACCAGATCCGCCCAGAAGGCGATCATCTTCTTCTCTTTCCCGGGGAAGCTGATCCCCTCTCCGCGCGGCCAGGTTAGCCAGGTCGCCCGATGATGCGCCCACTCGGGCGGCATGCGAAACCCGGAAGCCCGCGGCGTCCCCTTCCGGCTCCTTCCCTGCGGCTCCGCACCGCTGCCCTCTCCTGCGTTTTTCGTCCTCACCCCAAGTAGCGCGCAGCGATCTCTCCGTAGGCGTCGACTCGGCGATCGCGTAGAAAGGGCCAATGCACACGAACTTCTTCGATCAGGCCGAGATCGAGATCGGCTAAGAGCACCCCCTCCTCGCCGGAGGCTTCCGCGAGGAGTCGGCCCATCGGGTCGGCTACGAAGCTGCGCCCCCAAAACTCGATCGCGCGTCCGCTCGGTCCTTCCTCCCGCCCAACCCGATTGACGGCAACGACGAAGCAGCCGTTGGCAATGGCATGGCTTCGCTGAATGGTCCGCCAAGCATCCGCCTGGGCGGCGCCCTCACTCTCTTTCTCGTGCGGGTGCCAGCCGATGGCCGAAGGGTAGAAAAGCACTTCCGCCCCTTGCAAGGCGGTCAGCCGGGCCGCCTCGGGATACCATTGATCCCAGCAGACCAGGACCCCCAGCCGACCGGCGGGGGTTGGCCAGACGCGGAAGCCCAAGTCCCCGGGCGTGAAGTAATACTTCTCGTAATAGCCGGGATCATCGGGAACATGCATCTTCCGATAACAGCCGAGTAGAATCCCGGCAGCGTCGATCACCACGGCGGTGTTATGGAAAAGTCCTGGGGCGCGCCGTTCGAAGAAGGAGCCGATCACCACCGCCTTGGCTCTCTGCGCCTGCTTGCGTAGAAACTGGACGGTCGGGCCGTCGATTGCCTCGGCCCATCGAAAGGCCTCGACGTTCTCTTCCTGACAAAAATACGGGGCGGCAAAGAGTTCCTGGGTGCAGATCACCCCCGCCCCCCGCTCCGCCGCTTCTTCGAAGAGCCTCTCCTGCCGCTGGAGATTCTCGTCTCGATCCCTTCCCGCTCCAGCCTGGAGAAGGGCAACGCGAACGTGATTCGGGGATTCCATGGCTTCTCGCGGCAGCTTAGCGGGCAGCCCCCTTCTCACAGGAGCCGACCTGCCTTCTCATGCTCATTTTCCGTCGGCCCGCCAAGTCTTTTTTGCCTCACCGGCCGAGCAAACCCACCCGATCCGCATTCCAGTCTTGGCCGGGAACGGCAAGCCTGCTTCACTCCCCCCTAGCGATGGGTAACCGCAAAGAGCGGCTGATTGTTCCCAGCCTCTTGATCTTCTGTCTGTTTTCCCTGGCGGGATGCGCCAACTTGAGCCCCGTTCCGGAATCCCTGCGCCACAAGGCCAAAGGTCAGCCCCTTCTTTCGGAGATTGCAGCCGACCCAGCGGCCTTCCAAGGCAGAATCGTCATCTTCGGCGGCCGAATCATCGAGACCCGACTCTTCGAGAAGGGGAGTATCGCGCTCCTTTCGCAGCGACCGCTGAGCGCCCATGATGTGCCCCTTAGGACGACAGAATCCAGTGGCCGGATCCTCGTCGAGTACGAGGGTCGACTCGACCCCGCGGTCTATAGCCCGGGGAAGAGACTCGTCGTGGCCGGACGCGTCCTCCCCAATCCGGCGCTCCGTCCGGGTCCAACGATCCGGCTGGAGGGCATTCGCCTCTGTCTCTGGCCGCACGAGCCGAAAATGATCGAAGAAGAGCAGAAGAAGGAGCTCGCGGCCTACGGGTCGATTGACGAATACGGCGCCATCGACCAGTACTGGAATCCGATCGGCTGGGAACCGAATGTCATGGGTTGGGGACCCGGCTGGTGGTAACGGCCGCGGCGAAGTTGCCCGCAGACCACTCCTCCCGCTCGCGGAGGGCCCGGCGGGTCGCCGCACGGAGGCTTCGAATCGCCGCACCCAAGCTCTCGGCCACCTCGGTCGCCAGGATCCCTTCTTCGACCTCCCTTGCCTGGAGAAGGAGATCGGCTGCCCGCCCATGGAGCCAGACTCCCAGCTTTGCCGCCTCCCAGGGAGGTATTCCCTGAGCGATCAACCCGGCCAACATCCCCAGTAGGATGTCTCCCGACCCGCCGGCGGCCAAGCCGGGATTTCCGGTCGTATTGTACCAGAAAGGCTCCCCCTTCCGGACGACGAGCGTGCGAGTGCCCTTGAGGACCAGAGTCGCCGGGGTCCGCTCGACGAACTCGCGCGCCGCCTCTTCCCTCTCTTCGTCCCTGATCTCCCGTCCGAGAAGCCGGCCCATCTCTCCCGGATGGGGGGTAAGAACCGCCGGGAAGCGGAACCGATCCAAGAGCCCCGGATTTCTCGCCAAAAGGGTCAGGGCATCCGCATCGAAGACAGCGGGGGATCGGTTTTCTTCGACAAGAAGGGCAAGGAGATCCTCGGCCGCCCGATCCAAGCCGAGACCAGGACCGATGGCGACGACCGTCGCCCGGGAGAGGTTCGAGGCAAACTGCGACGGGTCCGAGACCGGGAAGACCATCGTCTCCGGTCGGGAGCGGGCGGCGACGATGGGATAGATCTCTTCCCGCACACCGAGGGTCACGAGTCCCGCGCCCACGCGGTGCGCGGCGTGCGCGGCCATGGTCGGCGCGCCGGTGAAGCCGCGGGAACCGCCCAAAAGGAGGACTCGGCCAAACTGATTCTTATGACAGTGCGCGCTCCTCCTCGGAAGCCACTGGGCAAACTCCTCGGGGACGATCGCTTCGGCCCCGCACCGTTCTTCCCCGCCCGAGAAGATCGGAACCACCTCGATCCGACCCACGAAACGGGAAAGGGCTTCCCGAAAGAGGAAATCCTTGCCGTAGCCGACCGTCACGGTGAGGTCCGCCACCACGGCCGCGGAAGCGGCGCTCGCGCCATCCCAAAGGCCCGAGGGCGTGTCAACTGCGACCGTCCGGAAAAAGCGCCGGGTCCGCTCGGCATTGAGGGTGGAGACGAGCTGGGCCATCTCTCCCCGAAGCTCTCCTCTCATTCCGATCCCAAGCAGGGCGTCGAGGACGAGATCGACCTCTGCCCATGGCGGAGAGCCGGGAGGAGCCACCTGTCCGCCTTGCCGCTCCCACTCCGCGAGCTTTTTTGCGCAGAGCGCTCCCAGCCCCTCTCGCTCAGTGGCGAGGTAGACGGTGGCGGCCCAACCGGCGAGGGCGAGCTGACGCGCAATCACCAGCCCGTCGCCGCCGTTATTGCCCCGCCCGATCAGGGCAAGCACCCGCTTCTTTCCCGGAAACGCCTCAAGAATCCGCTCGGCGCACCCCCTCCCCGCCCGTTCCATCAGTTCTTCGTCGGAAATTCCGCCAGCCATTTCCTTCTCTTCGCTCCGTCGGATCGCCGAGGTCGAAAGGATGATCATCTTCTCTCCAGTATTCCCCGGGACCGCCGGAGGACAAGCGAGAAAGGCATCGCGCTCCCGGCCGAGAGCGCGAAGGCAAGACGGTGGAGCCGGCGCTTGCGCCGGGGGGCACGCTGCCCTATGGTGGCTCGGAAGCAGACGGCGGCCGTAGCTCAATGGTAGAGCTCCAGATTGTGGTTCTGGCTGTTGCGGGTTCGAGTCCCGTCGGCCGCCCGGCCCTCCTCCGGTGGGACGAAAAAGGAATCTTCTCCTCTCAAGAGGCGGCCTTCGATCGGGTACCGGCGCTCGAGAGATCGGGATAAGCCCTCACCCAGTGCTCCGGTACAGCCTGGGGGCGACCGTCCGCCAGACGCACCGTGACGAGAGTCTGACGGCAGCGGGCGAGATCGTCCGGCTCTCCCTGCTTCCGAATTCTGCTCTCAATGACGAAGCGCACTCGCTCCAGCCGGGTCAGCCTCGACTCGATGGAGAGCTCTTCGCCCAGCCGGGCCGGCCGCAAGTAGTCGATCTCGGTCCGAACCAGGACAGGGACAAGACCCGTCCTTCCCATCTCTTGAAGGCTCCAGCCGAGCGCCTCCGCCAGCTCGGAACGGGCCACTTCGATGAGCCGCAGATAGGCCACGTTGTGGACGACTCCCGCCGCGTCGGTATCGAAGTAGTAGACCTTAAGGCGCATCTCGATTCGGGGCTCCGGTGGCAAGGGGCTCATGGCTCTTTTTCTGCCACGATGCCGGAGAGATCGAAAAGGGAAAAGGTCTTCCCCGCCGCCACTCCCCTTCGCAAGGACGCTCGCCAGGAACCAGGAGATCGGATAGAAATCATTGGATGGGCCAAGAGATTCGATCGTC
>JAQUAR010000050.1 GCA_028687155.1 Methylacidiphilaceae bacterium
GAGGCCTATCGTGGCCTCTAGCCCCGACTCTACTCCCGAGACGTTCGAGAGCTTCACGGTCATCCGCGTCCCTTTTCCGTTCACTGACCGATCAACGAGCAAGAACCGCCCCGCCTTAGTGCTTTCCGACCGGAGACTCTTTAACGCCCCGACTGGCCATTCTGTACTGGCGATGGTCACCTCCGCCACTCATTCTCCCTGGCCGCTCGATTGCGTGCTCGCCGACTTCGCCGCCGCGGGCTTGCCGGCACCTTCGCGAGTCCGCTGGAAGCTCTTCACGCTGGATCACCGCCTCATCCGCGGCGTGCTCGGCCGACTTACGCCAGCCGACGCAGCGCAGGTCCGCGCGGCTCTGGTGGCGCTTCTCCCCATAGGCACCTGACCCAAGCGGAGGCTGCGTGGACCCGACAGGACGGCCGCTATTCAACCAGATCAATCTGATCGTCCGGGACATGGACGCCTCGATCGCCTTCTACCGGCGGCTAGGACTCGACGTTCAGCCGGCGTCCTCGCCCGATTGGGCACCTCACCATGCGACGGCCCTCCTGCTGGGCGGCCTGCGTCTCGAGATCGACACCATCGCCAGCGCTCGCCAATGGAATCCCCGTGGACGGCACTTGCCCGGAGGGGGAAACGTCCTCTTCTTCAGCGTCCCGTCCCGAAGGTCCGTCGACGATCTCTTTGCTTCCATGACCCGCGCAGGCTACCGGGCGCAGAAGGAGCCGGAAGATGGCTTCTGGGGAGCCCGCTACGCGATCCTCGAAGACCCGGACGGCAACCCGATCGGCATCATGAGCCCAGTCGATCCGACCCTTCGGAAGCCACCCCCTCCCGCGCCCGGTTCCGCCAAGGGGATGCCGTGGACCGGACCCTTTCCGGCCACTTAGCCTGCACGACAAACTGCGAGAAGGACAGCGTGAGACCTGAAGACATCGACTTCCACTCGAATGCCCTCCGAGAAGCGGCTTTCTTGGCCCAGGAGAATGTTCGCCAAGGCAAGGGAGGCCCCTTCGGTGCGGTGATCGCCCGGGAGCGGAAGGTGATCGCCCGGGGCGTCAATCGAGTGACCGTCCAACTCGACCCAACCGCCCACGCGGAGATCGAAGCCATTCGAGCGGCAGCCCTTCTCCTGGGAACCTTCGACTTGGGGGGCTGCGTTCTCTATACGAGCTCTTACCCATGTCCGATGTGCCTGGGGGCGATCTACTGGGCGCGACTCGACGAGGTCTTCTTCGGCTCTTCTACCGAAGAAGTGGCCCATGCCGGCTTCCGCGATGCGCTTCTCTACCGGGAATTTCAGTCGCCGCCGCAGGAACGGCGGGTGCGTCTCGTTGGACTCGACTCCCCGGAGTGCCGTGAAGCCTTTTCTCTCTGGTCGAACTCGCCAAACAAGGTCTGGTATTAGGAGCGCCCGCGCCTGGCGCACAGCGCCTCGCAGAAGGAGCTGATCCGCGAAAGCGCGTCCGCTTCCGGCAGGGAGCAATCCCTTGACGGCGGCGCGCGCCAAGGCGAGTATCTGGACAAGGTGGTGGATGCCGCAGTCGCCCGCTGGACGCTGCCACGGTCGCAGGAAGAAAACCTCCATCATCGGGAATCGCCCATGACGGACGCCTCTTTCGAGAATCCGCTCCCCTCTCCTGCGCTGCTGGAAGCCTACCTCCGAGCGATGGCTCCGTTTTGGCATCCGGTCTGTCCCGTGGCCGCCCTTGGCAGAGAGCCGATGCCGATCGAGCTCTTGGGAAAGCGGTTGACGATCGTCCGCCTCGATGGCCGGGTTGCCGTCTTCTCCGATCTCTGCCCCCATTTGGGAGCCGCACTCTCGCTGGGAAGCGTCGTGGAGGGCCGACACCTTCGTTGTCCCTACCATGGCTGGAGCTTCGATCGTACGGGTCGCTGCGTCGACATCCCCGCCCGCAGGGGTCTCTCCATCCCGGCGGCCACTCGGGCGGAAACCTTCCCCTCGACGGAGGCTCATGGAATGATCTGGGCATGCCTGGCGCCGCCGGCCCGATATCCGATTCCGGACTTCCCGGAGCTCTCGGATCCCCACTTCCACCTTGGGTCATGGAAGGAGGGGTCGGCTTGGCGCGCCAGCGCTCCCCGCGTCATCCTCAGTCAGCTCGACGATACCCATTTTTGCTGGGTTCATCCCGGAACCATCGGGAACGCGGGCCATCCGGAAACTCCAGACCACAAGGTCTCCCGAACGGCGTCTACGGTGGTTTCCCGATTTACGGTCTGGCAGCGAGCAGAGGCTCCTTCCGTTGGCCTCGGAAGCACGGCTGCGGACAAAGAAGGCCCCTTACCGGTCTCCTACGTCATCGAGGCGGGGACGAGCAGCGTGCGCATCCGCAAGCAGCGAAAGGACGCTGCGTTTGCGGTATTCCAGGCGGTATCCCCCGTGCGGCACGATCGCTGCCGAGTCTTTTGGCGAATCGCCCGAACCTACGACCAGAAAACGGAAACCGATCCCATCCACGATCGAGTCCAGGAAGCGATCCTCGAAGAGGACCGGAAAGTCGTCGAAAGCCAGCGTCCTTGGCTTCTCCCGCCGATTTCCGCAGGAAGAATTCGCTACCTGGGCCCCTGCGATCTGCCGCTGGTGGAATACCACTGCTGGATGGAGGAGCTCGGCGTGCCGCAACTATGAGAGGGCGAACCTTCTCCGGCAGCTTGCGGGGAACGGCCGCTTCGCAAAACGCTCCCCAAAGAAAAACTTGCCTCCCCGGAAGAGTTCCGATAGCGCAGACTTCATTAAGATGAAACGAGACGACAAGGCTGCGGTACGGAAGAAACCGGTCGTTGATTGGGAGAAGCGGATCCTTGGCGCACTCGAGAAGGCCCGTTCGAAAGGCCTCGCCCGAAGCCGGCTTTCGCCGCCTCGGAAGCCCGAGGCCGAAGAAGCACTCGCCGCCGAGATCCGGAAGGGACGCATCCTCCGGCTCGGATCGCCCCCAAAGTCTCTCTATTTTCTCGCCCAATTCGCGCCAAACGTCGGGCAAGCCGTCGAGGCGATTGATCGGGGAGCGGCCCAATCTCCCGCTCGGCTCTTCCTGGAAAAGGAGCTCGGGAAGTTCTGCCGTCCTGGGGAAGCCTTTTTTCTCAAGGAGGCGGTCCAGGAGCTGGTCCATGGGAAGATTCTCGTTCGGCTGACTCGGGGAAAGACCTCTTACTACGTCCACCGGACAGGATGGCTGCCACCTTTGGATGCAACACCAAGCTCCGGCCCCTTTGACCCAGAGAAGGTGGAGAAAGCCTACCGAGAGCTCGTCGATGAGCAGGGCTTTCTAGACGTGCGACCGGCCGAGCTCGCCTCCCGAAGCGGGGCGCCGTTGGAGTCCTTGAAGGTTTGGCTGTTGGAGCAGAGCCGGGCTGGGCGCGCTCACCTCGCCCGAGGGGATTGGTCGCTGGCAACCGAGGAGGAGCGGAGGGCGGCGGTCGTCCTCGACGGCCAGCCCCATCTGCGCGTCCGGCTGGAGCCGCAAGTGGTAGGCGCCTCGCCATGAACCCGTTTTCTTCGCAAATCGTCCCCGACCCTTGGGAGAGCGAGCCTGCCGTCCCCGGCGTCAACGACCCTCCGCTGGAAGCCCTTCTTTCGTCCTTCGCGGAGCTTGAGAAGCTCGGCCGCTTGGAACGGGCGCTTGTCGTCCTCTCCCCGGAGCCCGGCTACGGAAAAACCCACCTGCTCGGCCGCCTCTTTCAAAGGCTCCGAGGAAGAGCGACTCGGATCTACCTCCGCCCCTTCGAGGCCACCGACCGCTGTTGGGACCGGATTCTCGATCGGATCCTTCGCGAACTCGATCGGGCCGATGCGAGCGCGCCCGACCCTCGCCGGACCCAACTCGCCCAGCTCGCGGCGCTGACGATCGGCCATCTGACCGCCGATCTCTTCGACCGGGGCCTTGTGGCCGAGGCCGAGCTTCCCGCCCGCTGGAAGAGCCATTTAGAGGATCTTCGCCTCCTTCTTCGCACCGACCCTCTCCGCCTCTGGGAAGAGCCGGATTCCGAATCCTGGATCGACTGGATCAGCCGGTCGTCTACCTTCACCTGCCTGCTCCAAGGGCTCTGGAGCCGGGAGATCGACCTCATCTCGGTGCGCAATCCTCATTCCTGGCTCAAGGTGCTCCTTGGCTATCTCTCCAGCCGGCTCGATTCCGATCGGCACCGCCTCTGCGTCGACTGGATGCGTGCGACAAGCCTCGATCCGGAAGAGGCGGCTTTTCTGGGGCTTTCCCGAGCCGATATTCCGGCTGCGGAAAGCTCGCCCGAAGCCTCCAACGAACTCGCCAAGGGGCGGATCCTCGACTTCTGCCGTCTCGCCCGCTTTGCCCAACCCTTCCTTTTTTGCTTCGACCAGACGGAGGCTTTCGCCCAAGGCCGAGAGCGGGCCGCACGGTTCGGCTACGTCGTTGCCGAGCTCGTCGATCAGGCTCCCAATCAAATGCTCGTCATCACCGCCAATCTTGACCCATGGGAAGGGCGAATTCTGCCTGCCCTTGAAGAAGCATACCGCGACCGGATGCGCGGCACCGATCCCAAGCTCTGTCTCCAGGGCTTGAATGAAAGCCAGGCGCGCATCCTCGTAGAACGCCGGCTTCGCCGCTCGGAGGTCGATGCCGCAAAAGCGGAACGCTTCTTGGCCGGTGCCTGGCTCCCGGAGTTCTTCCGTAACGCCAAAACCCGCGGTATCCGGCTTTTCCTCAAGAGGGCCGAAGTGCAGTGGGAGCGGTGGGAAGCCCAAACGCCGCCGGAACAGGAGCCTACCACTCTGCCGCACTGCTACGACCAGATCGTCGATCGCATGAGAGAGACGCCGCCGGCCTTCGATCCCGACGCCCTCCAGTGGTTGTTGCGCGAAGGAGGGCGCTCGCTCCCCGATTGGGAGCCGGAAGAGCCCTATCTTGGACGCAAGAAGCATCTTTTGCTTCGATGGAAACGGAACGGAACGAGCGTCGGCTTCGGCTGGCAGGCGGGCTCCCACTGGAAGCGGTGGGAAGCGATCGCTCGGGAAACGGAAGAGGAAGCGGAGCAGCCCACCGGCTGCCGGCGTTCGATCTTTCTGCGATCATTCGACCAGTCCCCGATCCCGAACCCTGGATGGAAGGCGGCGGAGGCGATTTGCCTCGCCTGCCGCGGTCCAATGCGCATTCTCGTCCTCGACACCAATTCCTGGATCCGGCTGGCGGCCCTCCACGAGCTCCACGCGAAAGTGCTTGAGGGAGACCTCGACTTCCCGCGGGAGAAAACCCTTGCCTTCGTTCGAGAGCAGCTCCGCCCATGGGCGCAGAAGATGGTCTGCGGGATCGAGGAAAAAGAGACGCTGCCAAAAAACGGTGAAGGCATTACCCTTACGGTCAGCGAGCTGGTAGCGCGGTGTCTTGCCAAGGGGCCCGCGCCATCGAGCCGGACCGATCTCGGCAGCGCCTTCCACAAAATCGTCGAGGAATTTACCGGCCAGATCCTCCGGGAAGAGCAAAACCCGCAAACTCCGGAAGAGTACTGGAATTGTCTGTGGGGCCTTGCCCAGCAAGAGATTGCAGAGCGGAGGAGCCGGGGCGTAACCCGGGAGGAAGCCGAATTCCTCGAGGCCGCACTCCGCGCCTTCCATCAGAACCTCAAGCGGGTTGCTGATTCGGGCGAGCTCTCTTCCTGGAAGGATCTCTTCGAGGGAGCCGAAATTCCCATTTCCGGCACCTTTGCTGAATCGGGAGGCTGCCCCATTCGCGTCGAGGGCCGCTTGGACACGCTGCGCCACCATCCGAAAGCAGGATGGCAGCTCCTCGACTATAAGCTCTCCCCACAGTCCGACTCTCCTCGCGATCTAATACAGCTCGCGATCTATGCCGAGCTCCTGCGCCAAAGCCGCAAAGATTTCCTCTTTTCTGGACTCCTGGAGTATTACAATCCGTCGCTGACCGAACGAGGGGTTTCCGCAGCGCAGTTGCGGGCGATCTTCCGAGAGCAAGTCCTCCCGTTGCTCGCCCAGGGGAAAGACGAACCTCGAGGGGAGGAGCAGCCCGACTGGCCGCCGGAAGCAAAAGCGATTGAAAAAAGGCTGGAAGAGTTCTTCGCCTCCCATCACTTTCCCGTACATTGCGTCGGAGAACTCCAAGGCCCCCGGCTGATCCGCTTCCAACTCTCCTGCCCGCCGGGAGGGCGGATCGAAAAACTCCTGAGCTTGGCTCCCACCCTGCGCGTCCACCTTGGCCTGGATCGCGAGCCACGCCTCTCTCCCGTCGCCGGCTTTGAGGCGGTCGACCTTCCCAACCCTCGTCCTTTCTCCTTGGCTTGGAGAAAGACCAAAAGAGCCATTCCCTCCACGTATGAACTGCCACTGCTGGTGGGACAGACCATCCAAGGAGAGATCTTGGTCACGGACCTAACCGATCCCAACAGCCCCCATGTGCTCGTGGGGGGACGGTCGGGAAGCGGAAAGAGCGTCCTCCTCCAATGCTTTCTCGCTACGCTCTGCGACGCCCTGCCTGCGGATCGGCTCGAGGTTCTGTTGATCGATCCAAAGATTCTGACCTTCCGGAATTGGGAGCCAATTCCTCATCTGCGGGAGAGAGGGTTGCTAACAGAGACAGACCAGGCGCTCCACTGTTTGGAGGAGACCGTGGAGGAGATGGATCGCCGCTACCGCCAGCTTAGCGAAGAAGGCTTCGATTCTCTCTCCCAGCGGATGGCCGCGGGAAGGACAGAGATCCCCTATCGGGTGATCCTCTTCGATGAATTCGCCGACTGGCTACTAGGAGCGCGTACGGTAAAGCAGCAGTTCGAGAAGACCCTCTCCCGCATCGCGCAGAAGGGTCGAGCCGCGGGCATCCATCTCATCCTGGCGACACAGAGGCCGGAAAGGAAGGTCGTCACGGGACTCATCAGTGCAAACCTCTCCGTCCGTATCTGCCTCCGGGTTGCCAATACGACGGAATCCCAGATCGTTCTGGGCAAAGGCGGCGGGGAAACCCTCCTCGGGAAAGGCGATCTTTTATGTAACCTTGGGCCGGGCGGGGAATTGATCCGGGCGCAAGCCCCCTTTCTCGAGTCTCCTCCGCCGATCGCTTAGACGACCTTTCTCACCCTCTCCCAGCCTCCGGGATGGGAACTGCGGGTAAGCTGGTACACTTCGGCTTGACAGGAATGTCTACTGCTATAGTTTGAATTGAAAGCATTTGAATTTCAATTGTTATGCCGACTCGATACAAAGGCTCCCAAGCCGAGGTCCGGGCGCTCAACTGCTACATCAAGCTGACTCGCGCCTCGGAGACGCTTGCCGCCAAGCTGCGCGTTCCTCTCGCCCGTGAGGGGCTGACGACCGGGCAGCTCGGGGTGCTTGAGGCGCTCCTCCACCTCGGGCCGATGAACGAGCGGGAGCTCTGCCGCAAGCTCTTGCGGAGCGGCGGCAATATCACGGTCGTCGTCGATAACCTGGAACGACGCGGCCTGGTGCAGCGGGCAAGGAATCTCAAGGATCGCCGCTCCGTGACAGTTGCCCTGACTCCCGAAGGGCTCCGCTTCATCCGCGGGGTCTTTCCAAGTCATGCGGCCAGGATCAGCGTCGCCTTGAGCGTCCTGAACCCAGAGGAGCAGAGGGAGCTGGGGCGGCTCTGCCGCAAGCTCGGGCGGAGCAAGGCGGAGCAAGGAAGCGCCCCAGGCGAGCCCGTATCGACTCTCAAGAATCCATAACCCGAAAAAAGGAGCATCCGCTATGGCAACCAAAGTACTGGTCGTCTTCTACAGCATGTATGGGCATGTCTATACCCTCGCCGAAGCGATCACTGCGGGAGCCCGCGAGGTTCCCGAAGTGGAGATCACCCTCCGGCAGGTCGCGGAGCTCGTGCCCGCGGAAGTTCTAGAAAAAAGCGGGGCCAAGGCGGCCCGAGAGGCGTTCGCCCATGTTCCGCTCGCCCGGGTGGAAGAACTGGCCGAGGCGGACGCAATCCTCTTCGGGACCCCCACCCGCTTCGGCAACATGGCGGCGCAGATGCGCAATTTTCTCGATCAGACTGGTGGCCTCTGGGCCAAGGGTACGCTGGTCGGAAAGGCGGGTAGCGTCTTCACGAGCACGGCAAGCCAGCACGGCGGACAGGAAACTACGATCACAAGCTTCCACTCCACCCTGCTCCACCACGGAATGGTGATCGTCGGGGTCCCCTACACGGCCCCGGGCCTTATCAACATGGGAGAG
>JAQUAR010000051.1:0-3562 GCA_028687155.1 Methylacidiphilaceae bacterium
TCCCTGCGTCGGAAGTGGCCCCGGAGTACATTGTGCCGAGCGTCTTCAACCGAGACGTTGCCAAGGGCGTAGCCCAAGCGGTCGCCCAGGCAGCGCAGAGGGATCAGGTCGCCCGCGCCTGACGACCTCGCCTGAAAGGCCGCATCTTGGTTCGACCCCTCGGAGGCTCTCGCGGACGGATCACAGCCGGACCTTCCAAGAGCGCGCTCCTGCGGCAGCGTTCCTCCGCCGCCCTGCTCCTCCTGCTCGCATTCTTCTTCCTGGCGCTTCGCGCCGGCTCGGCTTGGGCGACCAACCCACCGGTGCAACTCGTGAGCGCAAGACGCTACTACTCCCTCTTCCTTTCGACCCCGAGTCGGCCAGGCGAGCCGGTCTCCCCCCGGATCCGCTACCAGGGAGTCTGGGAGTGCGTCAACTGGGGCGGAGCGGGCGACATCTCCCTTTTCCAACAGGAACCGGCCCATCTCCCCTATCTCGACTTTCGCGCAAAGGCAAACGGCGTCCCGATCCCCGTCCAAAAGCAAGGAGACCGCTACTGGGTACCCCTCCACTTCCCTGGCGGTCAAAGAGTTCGGGTGCAGGTCGAATCGCTGCAGCAGGTTCTTCCCGTCGATCCCGGCCAGAAGATCGATTCGTTCGAGGACCTGATCCAACCCACCGGCTGGCGACCCCCGGTCGTCAACTACTGGGTCGTCGTCGATCTTGGTCGTCTCTTCAATGCCTATATGACGCAGGAATCGAAGCATCCCGCCTTTGGCCTCGCGCCCCGAAGCTCTCCCGGCTTCACCCCTTCCTCTGCTTTTCCGCAATTTCTGGCCAACAAGATTCTTGAGGTCTCTCCCAAGGGATATCGGATCGAAGGAAACAAGATCTGGTGGTACTACCACAATCTCGGAGATGCGGCCTCTTCCCAGCAGATGGGGACCCTTCGCGTCGTCTGGCAAGCCTGGTATCGCTGAATCGACAGGGCGCTTTCGTCGGCCTGCATGTAACGCCTGTGAAACAGGCGGCCTACTTCGAACTCCCGAAAGGCGGTGGGACTTCCACGAGGCGTTGCGGCCCTACCCAGACCAGGATGGCGCGAATCTTCTCGATCGGCAGGCCCGTCATCTGGGCAAGAACCACCCGGTAGAGGCCGACCTGTTCCCGATAACGGGCGACGAGTCCCTCCTCGCCTCGCTCCAGCGGCTCCCGATCGGTCTTGAAATCGTAGAGAATCGCGGAAGCCGGAGAGCCGTCCGCCTCGAGAAAAAGGTGAACCCGGTCGAAGATTCCACTGATCCATCGACCGGAGACCAGCGCTTCAAACGGCTTCTCCCGCCAGATGATCGTGCCGCTCGGCACAGAGAAAATCGCCCCGCAAACCCGGCTTTCGATACAGCCGAGCGCCGTTCTCGCCGCCTCCTCGATCATCGTCGATGGCAGAGCGGAGGCAATCCGTCGCAGAGACTCCAGACTTTCGGCATCCGCCCCCTCCACCCGCGCTAGCATCTCATGGACGAGAGTGCCAAATGCTTGGCCGGACGCTCGCCCTGGGGGGAAGACCTTTATCGCCGTCTCCTTCCCCGTTCGTGAAGGGGCAAGTGGAGCCAAGCGGACGGAGCGCGGCGGAAAGGCGAGCGGCGGCAACTGTTCGGTTTCCCCGCCCGTACTCGGCACGCCCTCCTGCTTTTCGGGCTTCCCGAGTTCCCCCCGCTCAAATAAGAGATCCACGCCGCTCTTCGGCCAAAACGCTCGTGACCCTCCCGCCACCAGAGCACGGCGCAAGAGATCGCGATGCGTGGGCGCGATGGATCTCGATCCCGCCCTTCGCGCTCTCCGCTCAGCTGGAGCGGCTTCCGCGAGTACGTAGAGCTCTCGCCGGGCCCGGGTCAGGGCTACGTAGAGAACGGAGAGCCGCTCGAAGAGTTCCTCTTCCCGTGCCTTCTCCCTCGCCTTGGCCAGGAGGGGGACCTTGCTTGCGATCTCTTTTACGGGAGCCAAGAGCAATCCCGACGCCCCTCGCGTGAGATCCACCTCGAGCAATCTGCTCCGCATTCGAACCGGCCGCTCGAGCTCGGTAGCGACCACGGCATCGAAGCCAAGGCCCTTTGCCTTGTGGACGGTCATCACTTGGATGACGCCGACCGTCGCCGGAAGCCGGACCGGCTGGTTCCTCAGGTAGCGCAGGAACCGTTCCACGTCGCGCGAGCCAGTCTGGTCGAACCGACAGGCCATCTCCCGCAGCAGCGACGCTCGCTCCTTGGAAAAATCGTCCCATTCCGTGGGTAATCGTCTCAAGATCTCGGCAACCACGCCTTGAAACCCCTCCTCGTATAGGATCTGCCACCCGCTCTCCTCCCATTCTGGACAAAAACCACCCCTAAGAGGGGAAGCCTGCAGCCATCCTCGTGCAAGCGTGTCCTCTGGATGAACCAGGCTTTGGAGGGCTGCCGCCACAAGCCGTCCAAGCTGATTGTCTCCACCGGGAAAGATGTCTCCTTCCAGGAAGACCGAGCCGACCCTCTCTTTGCGCAACCGATCCGCCAGACGCCGGGCCCACCCGTTAGTCTGGACAAGAACCGCACAGGAAAGTCCCCGCTCGGCTGGCCGGATGATTTCCCGGATCAAGCGAACGAGAGCCGAGTCGATAGGCGAGGAACGCTCTTCTTCCGCCTCTTCTCCCGTTCCGTCCGTCATCCCTTCGCTCCAAGGGGGCTCACGGGAATCGGAGCCAACCTCGAGATAGCAGCTATATCCGCTGGCGCCGGTCAACGCCGATGCGTGGGGCGCCCAATCCTTCGCCCAGGCTCTCCCCGCGTTCCCGTAGAGCTCTTCCAGAACCGTCTTGCTGCCGAACAGCGCGTTCACCAGATCAATCACGGCAGGCTGCGATCGGTACGAGGTCGAGAGCGTCCTTTGTGCAACGCCACGCTCGTAGCGGGAAGCAATCTCCTCGAAGAGCCGCCGATCTCCACCCCGCCATCCGTAGATCGACTGCTTCGCGTCCCCGACGCAAAAAACGCTCCTTGTCTCCTCCGTCGATTGAATCACCTCTCCCACCAGAAGCTCTAGCGCTCTCCACTGCGCCCGGCTCGTATCCTGAAACTCGTCGAAGAGCCAATGGTCCCATTGCGAATCGAGCCGGAAGGCGATCCGCAACCAGAGGTCTTGATCCATGCCTCCGCCCGCCGCCCCCAGCTCTCGGAGGAGGCGCGGCGCGTCGCTGAACGCGATGCGCCCCTGGCTATGAAGAGCGCGCCGATAGCGAGCATGAAACTCGGCAAGGAGAGAAGCGAGCCCCCGAGTCCGTTCGCAAGCGGCCTCCAGGCTATTCTGGAGCCAGAACCGAACGAGACGCCCCAGAAGTCGGGCCATCTCCTCATTCGGAACGATCTTCTTTCTTTGAAAATAGAACTCCCCGCAAGAGCCGGCAGCCGGATCGTAACTTTCCAAGAGATTGGCGATCAGCCGATGAGGGGGACCATTTCCTCGATACGCAAGCAGGCGGGAGCGCAGCCTCTCCCAGTCATCGCTGCGATCCGGAACTTGGAGACTCCACTGTCGAACGATCCCCTGCCAG
>JAQUAR010000051.1:3572-8175 GCA_028687155.1 Methylacidiphilaceae bacterium
CCTCTCCCCCCCAACGCTCCCGGTCGGGCTCCTCCTGATAGGCTTCCCAAAATTGCGAGATCAACGGCTCGAGCACCATCCAGACGCTCTTCGGCTCCTCTCCTTGCATCAACCGGCTCACGGACTCAGCCAGCGTCGCTCCGGCCTCTCCGTCCTCCCGGAGCATTTCCGCAAGCAGGGAACTCCGCAACTCCCTCGCCTCAAGCTCATCCATCAATTGGAAGCTTTCGGGAAGGCCCAGCTCGATCGGGCAGACGCGAACGATCCGTTGAAAGAGGCTGTCGATCGTGCGTAGCTGCAGCCGCGGCAGATCGGCCAGAAAGGCCTGGAGCGAAGTGAGAGCATCTCGAGCGAACCGCCCGCTCTCCGCTCCTGCGCCGGCCCGATCGGCTTCGGCTTGCTCGACGAGCTTCCCGAGAACTCGATCGAGGATCTCGGCTGCGGCCTTTCTCGTAAAAGTGACCGCAACGATCCGATGCGGCTCCACACCACAGCGGAGCAGATCGACCATCCGCCGCGCCAGCTCTTCAGTCTTCCCCGTCCCAGCGGAAGCGCGAATCAAGCAGCAGCGGTCCATCGGAAGACTCTCTGTCATATTGCTCCTATCCTACCTGCCGGTCTCGCAAGGTTCGTACTCGAGGCAGTTCGAACGGGGACAACGATCTCCGCCGGACGTCCATCGAACCAGAATCGCCACGGCTCCCGATCCCACTCGGCGGATCTCTCCGGCGGCCAGAACCAGCCTTCCTCGATGGCTTGCACAATCCGGGCGGCGCAGCTTTCCGCCTCCCTCTCCAGTTCCCTGCTCCAGTCCTCCCACTCCTGGACCCCCACCTTCTCGCGATCCTTGGGGAGTGCGACGTAGGCTACCCGGAGATCTGGACAGTCCGCCTCTCGAAGACGCCATGCCGCCGCGTAGAGCGGAAGTTGCAGGTCTTTCCACCGAAGCTCTCTGCCTTCCCGCAGAAAGAGAGCGGCGGCCGGCCCCCGCCCCTTCTCGGCCGCGAGCAGATGCGCGGATTCCGGGCTCACGGCCCGCTCTGCACTCTTAAAGTCGAGGAGTCGGATCCTCCCTTCGGAATCTCGATCGACCCGATCGATCCTGCCGTCGAGTGTCCAGCCGCCGATTCGGAGTTCAAAGGGCTCCTCCACAGCGATCGTTCTCCATCCTTGCAGAACTTCTTTCACCTGCACGCGGGAGAAGGCGGCTAGCCTCCCCTGGATCGCTCGCGCCTGCAAGCCCACCACAGGAGGAATTCCTTCGGGGAAGCGCTGCCGCAGCCGCCTCGAGAGAGTATCCCGGAGGAACGTCTCGATCTCCTCGCTCCGGTCGCACTCTCTCATCTCGTCCGCTCGTCCGAAATCGGCCAAGACATCGTGAAGGAGAGCGCCAAATTCCCGTGCGTCGAGCTCTTCGGGAAGCCGTTCGACCTCTTCCCATCGCTTGACCCGGCGGAGAAAAAAGAAGAATGGGCAAGCGAGGTAATCCCGCAAGGCCGTAACGGAGATCTCCTTCCCTCCCTGCCAACGCAGCGGTCCGATCGCCAGGGGAAAGGAGTCGGTCGACGCGGGCTGATGGCGCAGCCGCGAATCCCGAACTTCCAATACCCGCCGCACGCGCTCGGGCAGCGAGGCTGGGGGGCAGCGAAGGAGAAGCCGGGAAGGGAAGAGAGGTTCCCCTTCCCGGCTGAACCGGGCGGCCAAGACGTCGAGCCTTCCCTGCTCCCTCCTGTGCGTCGCGATCGTCTCCAAAAGATAGGCATCCCTTGCTTCGCGCTCGGCATCGGTCCGCAGGCCGAGCCGCTCGCGGAGGCCGGAAGGGAGCAGAAAGTCGTGGGCGACCGATTCCGGAACCGAGCCCTCCTGAAAACCGGCCAGGATGAGATGAGGCGCATCGTCCCAGAGGAGCTCGAGCCAGCCCCGGAGCTCGACCGCCGCTTCGGGCCGTTCTTCCGGCAGGTCTTGTTCGGAGACTCGGTCGATCAGGAGGTCGAGACATTCTGCAGCATCCAGACGGCGCTTCGCCGACGAGCCGAGCGCCTCGATCTCCTCTAGAGCATGCTCCAACTCGTCGCAAAGGAGCCGCTGGCTGCCCGAGTCGCCCTCTGGCTCGAACGCATCCTCCAAGAGGCTCCGGATCGCCCCGAGCGGGTCCACGGTCGCCTCGGACAAGAAGCGTTGCGCCCGCTCCACAAAAGGCTCCAGGGCAGACTCTTGCCGTGTGGCCGACCGGAACTCCTGCAACAAGGTTCGAGATGCCGCTCGATCGAGCCTTCCGAGCAGGAAAGAGCGTACCACTCCCGTTTCCCGGAGGCCCAGCCAGCCCGCCGCCGCGGGATGACAGAGCAGGCGGCGAAAGGACGCGAGGTTTCTTTGCTGCAGGAGTTCTTGGAGGTCCGCAAACAGAGAGGCCCACTTTGACCCGCGAGCGGAAATGCCGCCCGGATCAAACGCGGGAATATTCCTCTCCTCCAGAGTGAGGCGCAGAAAGGGAAGGAGTCGGGAAGCGCAGACGCCGACGGTAACCGCATCCCACGAGCGATTGGCCGCCACCAGGTCGGCCGTGCGGCCCATCACCTCCCCTTCCTCCGCATAGATCCGGGTGTTCGGCAGGAAGGGCATCTCCCTTCTTCGCCAAAAGATGGGATCGGGTCTTCCCCACAGGTCGAACCCGCCCGAGATCCCTTCTGGAGCTTGGATCAGCACCGAGCAGACCTCGCCCGGCAAGACCCGCTCCAACAGCCGCAGGGCCAGGGGATGAGGGTCAGGACAACCAATCAGGGCGACCTGATCGACGTCGAAATCCCAGGAAGCTTCGCGGAGAGCTTTGAGACGGGTTTCCATGGGGTCCCGCAAGCCCGCGCCGGCCAAGATTGCTCGATACCGCTCCTCCAGTCGGGCCAAACGGATCCAGAGTTCCGGTTCGGGGTGGCCGCCCACCCCCTGAACGCTGGAAAAGGTCGAGGCAGCCTCGGAAAGGAGATCCTGTGCCTGGCAGAGACTCTTCGCCACACCCAGAGCCCAAGAGAAATCCCGCTCGAACGCCTCCCGGGGAAAAAGAGCCATCTCCTCCATCCCCTCCTCTGCAAGCAGTAGCTGAGTCCATGCCCAAAGCCGAGCCGTCGGCCCAGCCACCTTTCCCGCCATGGTTCGTCCCTCACCGTAAAGCTCCATCGGGGTGACCAGGCGAGGAGCGAGGAAACCTTCCGGTCTGCGCAGGCAGAGCGCGCCCCGCAGCGTCCTCCCCGACTGTCGCGTGGGTACGATCAGGAGCCATCGGGAGAGATCGGGCCAGGAGCCATTTCCCGCTCTCTCGAGCAGCCATTCCGCCGCCTGTAGGGGAAGGGGACGATCCCATCCGAGAAAAGTCCGCTCCGGACGCATCGCCGAATGTTAATCTCTTCTAGCCGCCATTTCTTACACATTTCGTAGCCGAGGCGTGGCAGTCGCTCTCTTTTGCCTGCGACATCCAGGAAAAAGTCCTTGGCAAAGGCTGCCTTCCCTCGCATATTGTCCGGCGCAATGGCTGGGAAAAGCAGCAGAAAGAGTTCCAAGGAGATGCAGACCAAGGCCAAAGCAGGGTCAGAAGTCTCACCGTCGACCGCTGCGGAGGAAAACAAATTGAGCACGAAAAAGAACAACTCCGCCGTTCCACCGAGCCGGAGCAAACAGAAGGCAGCACAACCGCTACAAGAAGCGTCGCACGAAAGTGAAGCGAGCGTAGAGGAGTCCGAAGTACCATCCACGCTTACGCTCGCCGACCTCCCTCCCAAGCGTCGTCAGAGTTTTATTGAAAAGCAGCACCAGCGTCTCCTCGACTTGCGCGATGACATCCTGGGGCAGATGCAAGGCATTGCCCAGGACTCTCTACGAGTTCGGCCGGAAGGCAGCGAGGCCAGCGGCTTTGGCATGCACCAAGCGGATGCGGGCACCGATGCCTACGACAAGGATTTTGCCTTGAGCCTGCTTTCCCAGGAGCAAGATGCTCTCTACGAGATCGAGGAGGCCATCAAACGGATCGAAGCCGGGACCTATGGAACCTGCGAAATGTCCGGCGAGCCGATTCCGATCCAGCGATTGGAGGCGGCTCCTCATGCGCGCTTTACCGTAGCCTGCCAGCGCCAAGTGGAGCTGCAGAACCGTTTCGAGCGGCGGTGGGAATCGGTGCCGCAGTTCGGAGAAGCGGCGGAAGCCGGCGAAGAAGAGGAGGAGGCGGGAGAAGAGAGAGAAGGTCCCGGGGCCTAGTGAGACGGACATGAAAAAAAAGAGACATAACCGCAATCGCCGACAGCACAGCGCGGAAAGCCGACGCAGAGTCGACATCAACACGGAAGCAATCGACTTTCGCAACACGGATCTCCTTCGCAAATTCACAACGGAAAGCGGTCGCATTCTTCCTCGACGAATCACGGGAATGCCTGCTAAGCTTCACAGAAAGCTAACGCAGGAAATCAAGCGTGCGCGCAACGTCCTGCTCTTAAAATAGGTTCTGGAGATTTCGATGGCTCGTCATTGTTGTATTTTAGGCCAGCGACCGACCCGCGGCCACGCCATCCGGCGCAAGGGCAAACCGAAGAAGCAGGGTGGGATCGGAACCCATGTG
>JAQUAR010000052.1 GCA_028687155.1 Methylacidiphilaceae bacterium
CGCATCGGGCGTGGCGCGATTCGCGTGGAACTGGGCATTGTCCGAGTGGAAGCGTCAGCATGCGGCGCGGAAGGAAGATCCATCATTGCCGCCGCCGTCCGATGTTTCCCTTCGCCGTCAATTGAACAGCATGAAGCGGGAGCAGTTCCCGTGGATGTTCGATGTAACGAAGTGTGCAGCACAAGAGGCCATGATCGATCTTGGCGCGGCTTTTCGGGCGTTCTTCGATCGCCATGGCCGATATCCTCGGTTCAAGAAGAAAGGCGTGCGAGACAGTTTTTGCGCCGCAAAGGAAGCCGGTACCTTCCGTGTGGACGGTCTGCGGATCCGGCTACCGGTCATAGGCTGGATACGGATGCGTGAGGAGGTGCGCTTCACGGGCAAACTCAAGCGCGTCACGGTCAGCCGCGAGGCAGACCGCTGGTTCGCCAGCATCATGGTTGAGACAGACGACATCAAGCCAGTCGAGCATCCGCAGGATGCGGTTGGCGTTGATTTGGGCATCACCACTCTGGCAACGCTAAGCCGGGGCGAACCGATTCCAGGTCCCAAGGCTCATACGTCGCTTCTAAGGCGGCTGAGACGGACAAGCGGGAGCCTGTCTCGCAAGAGGAAAGGCTCGTCGGGCAGACGCAAGGCCAAGCTGAAGCTGGCTCGGCTGCACAGCCGCATCGCCGCCATCCGCCGCGACGCGACTCATAAGGCGACGACCATGCTCACAAGGACCTATCGACGTATCGGCATCGAGGAGCTGAACGTATGCGGCATGGCCCGTAATCGGCATCTAGCCCGGTCGATCATGGACGGCGCATTCTTCGAGTTCCGCCGTCAGCTTGGTTATCAGGCAAGGTTTTACGGAGCTACGATTGTCGTAGCGGATCGCTGGTTCTCATGGAGCAGGACCTGTTCTTGCTGCGGTTCGGTGAAGGCCGAACTGGCGCTGGCGCAGCGGACTTATCTTTGCGACGCGTGCGGGCATGAGGTCGGCGCGATCTCAACGCCGCCCGCAATCTCGAAATTGTGGCCGCAAGCTCTGCGGTGGCAGCCTGTGGAGAGGAACGCTCTGGCGCGAGGCGCAAGCCCCGCGCGAAACGGGCCTCTAGGAAGCAGGAATCGAACAGCAGGCTCGCCGTATAGCTTTGATCGGCTATGTGGCGGTTTGCGTAGGTTTCGGAGAGCGGTGTCTTCTCACGCCTCGAACTGCGTGAGCGCCTCGGCGATCCCCTCGGAGGCAGGAAGGCTCGCGAGAAACCCGCCCTGACTGCTCACACGATCCTTCACCTCGGGAATGGCGTTGACGGGACAGGTCAAGAAAGCGGCGTAGCGGCGATCGAGCATGGGCAGATCGTTGTGATGGTCGCCTGCGGCGAGGGTGGCGGAAGCATCCAGGCCGATCTCCCTCTGGACGGCTTCCAGAGCGCTGCCTTTATGAATGTCCCGATGAGAAAAGCGAAAGCCCTCGCAGTTGCGCTGGAGGGAGAGTTCGGGAAAGGGGCGGATCCAGTCACGGATCTTATCGTGGATCCGGTCGGCTTCCGTCGTATTCGAAGCCAAGATCTCCAAGGGCGACCATTCGGCGCTCTGGTAGATGGCGCGCGTCTGATGCTTGAGAAAGTGGCGCATCCCTTCCCAAAAAGGGCCGGTGGCTGCAAAAAGCTCCTCGTGGAGATCCGAGCAGCGCTGGTTCCAGGATCGGTGGGGAATCGGAAGATGGCGGTCGATCCGGTAAACTTCTCGCTCGCCGAGCACGACCCAGTCCGGCCAGTAGGGGAAGCGCTGTCGCTCGAGCTCGCGCCGCAGACTTTCCCAGGACCGGCCGGTATTGATGACCCAGACGACCCCTCGCTGCTTCTGGAGTTGATGCAGGCGAGCAAAAAATTCGGGACAGACAGAGCGGTCGGCTTCCTCCGAAATAGGAAGGAGCGTGCCGTCGAAGTCGGTGCAGACGAGCCGTAGGGTCATAAGTCGCACCAGCGAGAGGCGCCGGCCGCGCACTGATTCTTAGCACAAGCCGGATGCCGCGCAAAAGGTCCTTCACGAGCTGATCGAAGGGGCTCAAGTCGCGGGTTTTGCGGCAGGATTCGTCTAATCAATAGCATGCAACGCACACGTTGGGAATGGATTGCGACCGATTAAAAATGTCACGCAATTGTAACAATGGTTTTTGCCTCCCCTCAGGTAAATTAAAACGCCAAGCGAATGAATCCGTAGAATGATTCTCAGCGCAACAGCGGCGAACGGTGCCGACACCTGCGATCCCCGAAGGCGGGCGTAGAGCAGGAAGCCAAGCAAGGAGATAAACATGCTGATGGAGCTTTTCTCTAAGGGTGGACCGATCATGTGGCCAATCGCGGTTCTTGCCGTGGTCACTGCGATTGTTCTGGTGGAGAGGGGTGTCTTTATGTTTCAGGTGAGCCTCCGAAAGGATCCCAAAGCGGTACGCACCATCTTCAATCTGGTGGACCAAGGGTCTCTGGACGAAGCCGCGTCCGTGGCAAGCCGCTCCAAGGATCTGGTTGCGCAGGTCTTGGGAGAAGGGTTGCGTCATCGCGACAGCTCGCTGACCGAAGCTCTGTCCGAGGGCGCGAGCGCGGTGCTCCACCGCTTTCACCGGGGGCTCGTCGTGCTCGACACGGCGGTCACCCTGGGACCGCTGCTCGGGCTCTTGGGTACCGTGACGGGAATGATGCGGGCTTTTAGTCTCGTGGGAGGTGGGGAGCTTGCCGGAAAGCAGGCGGCCATCACCGGCGGGGTTGCCGAATCGCTCCTGGCGGTCTGTTTCGGCTTGGGGGTTGCGATCGCAGCGATCGTCCCACTCAACTTTCTCAATGCTCGGTCGGAGCGTGTGCGCAGGGAGGTCGAGGCTTCCGCGACGCGGCTGGAGATGCTGATGGCCAGGAAGGCGTCGGAAGCTGTGGTGCTAGATCAGGTTGCTTAGGGAAGCAGTTCCAAGGGAGAAGATTGCTCCATGCGCGTCGTCCTGCAGGATCGCCATCGGCCGAGACTCGAGATCATCCCGTTCATCGACGTGATGTTCTTTCTCCTGGCCACGTTCATGATCGTCTCGCTTTCGATGACCAAGAACGAGGCCATCTCGATTCGTCTGCCGCAAGGAACGACCACGGTGGTCCAGAATCCCAACGATCAGATGATCGTGACGGTGCTGGCCAACGGGGATTATTCGATCGGAAAGGACAAGGTGCCCGCGGACGAGATCGGCAAGAAGCTCGCGGCGCTGAAGGCGGTGAATCCGGATCCCAAGATTTTCGTCACGGGGGAGTCTGATGCTCCTTTCGAGCGGGTGATTCAGGTCGTCGACGAGGGACGCAAGCTCGGAATCAGCCAAATCGCCATCCAGACGACCAAGCCGAAGCCGACGGGGCAACCGGCGGCTGCCGCACCACCCGTCCAAGCAGGACAGCCGCAACAACAGAAGCCAGGGGAGGTGGCGAACAATGGAAAGAAATGACTGGTACGGCTATCTCTTCTCCGTTCTTTTCCACGCCACGCTCCTGTTTGTGGTGGGCTTCTTCTTCATCCAGCGGATGGAGTATGGGATGCAGGCCGGGAATGCCTCGACGGAAGTCGATCTGGCCGAGCCTCCGTCCCCTGAGCCGCCTGCTCCGGAGCCTACCCCGGAGGAACCTACTCCCCCCCCTCCCCCTCCTCCGGAGGAAATGGCTCTTCCCACTCCGGAAGTGAAGCCGGCTCCTCCTAAGCCGCAGGTTCTCAAGCCGCGGTCGGTCGCGCGGAAGTCCTCGGCGGCGCCCGGTGCCCCCGGGGTGCCTTCCAAGGGAGTCCAGATGGCCGTTCCCGATTATTTACGGAATCCTCCCCCTCCGTATCCCGCCTCCGCGAAATCAGCGGGTCATCAGGGGCGAGTGATCCTGCGGGTTCATGTCACTGCGGACGGGAGAGCCGAGTCGGTCGACCTTCTCCACAGTTCCGGCTACAGCGAGCTGGACGAGTCGGCGCTCACTGCGGTTCGCCGCTGGAGGTTCCGTCCGGCGCGGATGGGACCGGTTGCGATACCGATCAATGCGGATGTGCCGGTAAACTTCGTCCTCAAAAAATAGGGCGGGTTGCGGCATCGCGGGCCTTGTGCTTCGGATTGCGCGTGGGTAGCGTTGATTCGTGGTCACCCCGGGCCGGAAGGCGTTCCTAGAGTTGGCGAAGAGGGGTAACCTTATCCCTGTCTACCGGGAGATCGTTGCCGATCTGGACACCCCGGTTTCGGCCTTTGCCAAGCTTGGTGCAGACCGGCCCTTTGCCTTCCTCCTAGAATCGGCGGAGGCGGGGCGTTTTGACCGCTATTCTTTCCTCGGGGTCGATCCACTCCTTGTGCTGACGGTCCAGGCAGGGCGGACGCGCATCGACCACCGGGATGGCCGGAGGGAAGAGGCGGAGTGCCGGGACGATCCGCTGCATGAGCTCGAGCGGGTGATGGGCCGGTTTCAACCGGTCTGCCTTGAGGAGCTTCCCCTCTTTAGCGGAGGAGCGGTTGGATTCCTCGGATACGAGGGAGCGACCTACTTCGAACCCACGATCCCTCGCGCCCGGTACGCGGATCTTGGCACGCCGGATCTCCTCTTTCTTCTGGCGGATACGGTGGTGGTCTTCGATCACCAGGAAAGGAAGATCAAGCTCATCGCCTATGCCTGGCTCCAGGGGGATCCCGAGGCGGCCTATGCCGAAGCGGTGAGGCGTATCGACCGGATGCAAGACGCACTTAGCCATGGAGTTCGGCGGCCTTCGCTCCTTCGTCCGGGAACGGTGGCAGACCTGCCCTTCACGGCGAACATGGAGCCGGAGGAGTATGTCCGGATGGCCGAGAAGATGGCCGAGTATATTCGCGCGGGGGATATCTTTCAGGTCGTTCCTTCCCAGCGACTGGAGATCGACTTCGCTGGCGACCCCCTCGATCTTTACCGGGCTTTGCGCCTGGTGAATCCCTCTCCCTACATGTTTTGCCTGCGTCTTGGGGAGCTTGCTTTAGTCGGCTCCTCGCCGGAAGTGCATGTCCGGTGTTGGGAGGGGAAGGCTTTGATGCGCCCGATTGCGGGAACCCGTGCTCGGCCCGAGGATCCGCGCGAGGAAGAGGCCGTCATCGAAGAGCTGCTGGCCGATCCCAAGGAGAGGGCCGAGCATGTGATGCTCTTGGATTTAGCGCGCAACGACTTGGGGCGCGTCTGTTCCTATGCTTCTGTGCGGGTGGCCGATTTTCTCGTCGTGGAGAAGTATAGTCATGTTCTGCATATCGTTTCCAGCGTGGAAGGCCGGCTGCGGCCGGGGAAGGATCCTTTCGACGTGCTCCGTGCCACCTTTCCGGCTGGGACGGTCACGGGTGCCCCGAAAGTCCGGGCGATGCAGATCATCGCGGAGCTTGAGCCCACCGAGCGGGGACCCTATGCGGGCGTGGTCGGCTACTTCGGCTTTTCGGGAACTCTCGACTCGTGCATTGCAATCCGGACCGTCCTTCTCCAGAAAGGAAAAGCGTTCCTTCAGGCGGGAGGAGGCCTTGTGGCGGACTCCACGCCGTGGGGGGAATATCGCGAATCGTTAAGCAAAGCGAAGGCGGGGCTAAAGGCCCTTGCTTTAGCAGACGCCCTTCGTTAGCGTGGATCTCTGGCAAAGATGCTCTTAGTGATCGATAATTACGACTCCTTCACCTACAACCTCGTCCAGTACTTCGGGGAGCTGGGAGAGGATCCCGTCGTCTTTCGCCATGACGCCCTGGACGCCGAAGGCGTCGCTGGCTTGGCTCCGGATTGGATCGTTCTTTCCCCGGGGCCGAAGACCCCGAAAGAAGCAGGCATCTGCTGCGATCTGATCCGACTGCTCGGGGCTCGGATCCCCATCCTCGGGGTCTGCCTGGGGCATCAGTGCATCGGGGAGGTCTTCGGCGGGCGTGTCGTTCGCGCTCCCCGATTGATGCACGGCAAGACCTCGCCGATCCTCCATCGGGGCGAGGGAATCTTTTCTGGAATTCCTTCTCCCTTCGAGGCAACCCGATATCACTCGCTTTTGGTGGAGCGGGAGAGCCTCCCCGAATGCCTGAGGGTCACCGCGGAAAGCGACCAAGGGGAGATCATGGGTCTGCAGCATCGCACCTTGCCGATCTACGGCGTCCAATTTCATCCCGAATCGATTCTGACTCGGGAGGGGAAACGAATTCTGGAGAACTTTCTCTCCCTGCGTCCGGAAGCCCGCGCCATCCGGCAGGCAAAGGCGGGCTAGGGGAAAGTGGGCCCCGGTATGCGTTTTCTTCTGGATAACCCCACCTTTGCGATGGCCTGCCAGCAGTTCGACCAGGCCGCCGCTCTTCTCGAGCTTCCGCAGAACTTAAGAGAGAGGACGAAGTGGCCGAAGCGCCTGGTGACGGTCGCCGTTCCGGTGCGGATGGATTCAGGGGAGGTTTGCGTTTTTAGCGGATACCGGGTGCAGCATCATCTTTCCTTGGGGCCGACCAAGGGGGGAATTCGCTACGCTCCCAGCGTCGACCTGGGGGAAGTCGCGGCACTGGCGATGTGGATGAGCTGGAAGTGCGCCCTGATGCAGCTTCCGTATGGCGGAGCCAAAGGGGGAGTCGCGTGCGATCCGGGACAGTTGAGCCGGCGGGAATGCGAGGCATTGACGCGGCGGTACACCCAAGAGCTCATCTCCTTTATCGGCGCCCGATCGGACATTCCCGCTCCGGACCTGGGAACGAACGAACAGGTCATGGCTTGGATGATGGACACCTACTCCACCCATTCTGGCTTTGCCGTACCGGAGATCGTCACCGGGAAACCGGTTCCGATCGGCGGGTCTCTTGGGCGACGGGAAGCAACCGGAAGGGGGGTTGCGTTCCTGGTCAACCGGGCAGCCGAGCTCTGCAAGCTTTCCTCGCCCCTGCGCGTGATCGTGCAAGGCTTCGGCAACGTGGGCTCCCATGCCGCGCTCGAATTGGTCCGGACCGGAGCGACCGTCGTGGGCGTTTCCGATCGAACGGGGGCAATTCATCGTACGGACGGGATCGATCTTGGCGCGCTGCAGCAGCATGTGGCTCGCCATGGAGGAGTCCGAGGATTTTCGGAAGCCGAGCCGATCGACGACCGGGGGATCCTGCTTCAGCCGTGCGACGTTCTCATCCCGGCTGCCGTGGAGCGGGTGATCACCGGGGAGATCGCCGGCAAAATCCAGTGCCGCATTCTGGCCGAAGGGGCCAACGGCCCCACGACCCCCGAAGCGGATAAGGTCTTGGCGGAGCGCCCCGAGATCTTTCTCTTGCCGGATATTCTCTGCAACGCCGGCGGGGTGGTCACGAGCTACTTCGAGTGGGTGCAGGATCTGCAAAGTTTTTTCTGGTCGGAGCGGGAGGTCTACGACGCACTCTACCGCATCCTCGAGCAAGCGCTTTCGACGATTCTCAAGCGCGTGGGGAAGCAAAAGAGCTCCATGCGGATGGCCGCCCTGATGATCGGGATCGAGCGGGTGGCGGAGGCCAAGAGGCTTCGAGGCCTCTTCCCCTGACTCCTCTTTTTGCTTGCGCAAGAGCGACATCATGGGATGCTTAAAGAACTTCGCTTTCCAGCGTGACTCTCTCGGCCGTGCGTGGTCTATCCCTTTTTGCCTTCGTTAGCGTCCTCTTCTCGATCGCCGCTTTTGGCCAGGACAGAGCAGCGGATCGAGAGATACCCCCGGGCGGACCGGGACCAGCGCCTCCCCTGGCGCCCGCGGCCCTCCCTGAGGCTCCCTCCTCTCCTCCGGTCGTGGAAACGGCCAAGCCTGCGCTTCGTGGAGCGATGGTTCGATTGAGCGATTTCGGGACGGACGACGTGGCCTATCTGTCGATTCCCGATAGCCCTCCGATTGCGGCGGTGGTTCTGGTGCCTGGGATGTGGGGATTGGACGATCGAATCAAGCTCTGCGCCGACCGTCTGGCGCGCCAGGGATTCGTCGCTCTCGCCGTAGATCTTTTCAACGGACAGGTGCCGTCCGATGCGCGCATTGCCACCGATTTGGAACGGAGCCTTCGCGCCGAATCGTCGTTCCGCGTCATCGAAGCGGGCCTCC
>JAQUAR010000053.1 GCA_028687155.1 Methylacidiphilaceae bacterium
GGCGGGGGCAACGTGGCGATGGATGCGGCGAGGACGGCCAAGCGGCTGGGGGCGGAGGAGGCGCTCATCGTCTACCGGAGGGATCGCGCCCAGATGCCGGCCCGCGCTTTCGAGGCCGACGAGGCTCTCTCCGAAGGGATCAAGATCCGCTGGCTGACGACGATCAAAGAGATCGCAGGGGAAGAACTGACCGTCGAGCGGATGGAGCTCGGGTCGGATGGCAGGCCCCGGCCGACCGGCCAGTTCGACACCCTGCGGACGGATGCCGTGGTCCTGGCGATCGGCCAGGAGACCGATAGCCGCTTCCTCCAGCGCGTTCCCGGGATCGTCTTCGGAAAGGATGGGGCGGTGGTCGTCGACGAGAACCGGATGACCGGCCATCCGGGCATATTCGCCGGGGGCGATGCGGTTCCGGGAGAGCAGACCGTCACGGAAGCCGTCGGCCAAGGCAAGAGGGCCGCGCGGTCGATCGACGCCTGGCTTCGCGGCTCGGCCTACGCCGAGCCGGCTCTCCCGCCCATCGTCTCCTTCTCGATGCTCCATCTTCCGGTCTACCGCGACGTCGATCCGGGCCGGCAGCCGGAGCTGCCGCTTGCCGCGCGAACGGGCGATTTCGCCGAGGTCGTGGCGGGCCTCTCCGAGACCGAGGCCCGGCGCGAAGCCCAGCGCTGCTTCTCCTGCGGCGTCTGCTTCGAGTGCGACAACTGCTATGCCGCCTGCCCGGAGGACGCAATCCTCAAACTGGGACCGGGGAAGCGCTACCGCTTCCTCTACGACCGATGCACCGGCTGCGCCGTCTGCTTCGACCAGTGTCCCTGCCATGCCATCGAAATGATTCCCGAGCCCCTGGGAGCCGACTCATGACGGCGCCGAGCTTTCGGGCGATGGACGGCAACACCGCCGCCGCCGACGTGGCCTACCGGACGAACGAGGTCTGCGCCATCTATCCGATTACCCCGTCCTCGACCATGGCGGAGCTCGCCGACCAGTGGGCGGCGGAGGGACGCAAGAACCTTTGGGGGAGCATCCCGGTCGTCCAGGAGATGCAGAGCGAAGGGGGAGCGGCGGGAGCGGTTCATGGTGCGCTGCAGGGCGGGGCGCTGACGACCACCTTCACCGCGTCCCAGGGTCTTCTCCTCATGATTCCGAACATGTTCAAGATCGCTGGTGAGCTGACCCCGGCGGTCTTCCATGTCGCGGCGCGATCGGTCGCCACCCATGCCCTTTCGATCTTCGGCGACCATTCCGATGTCATGGCCGTCCGGACCACGGGCTTCGCCCTCTTCGCCTCCGGCTCCGTTCAGGAGGCGCACGATGGCGCGCTGATCGCCCAGGCGGCGACCCTCGAATCCCGCGTCCCCTTTCTCCACTTCTTCGACGGCTTTCGCACCTCACATGAGGTGAACACCCTAAGCCTGCTGACCGACGAGCAGCTTCGAGCCCTCCTCCCGGACGAACTCGTCTGGGCCCACCGGGGACGGGCGCTCAATCCCGAGCATCCCTTCCTCCGGGGAACCGCTCACAACCCGGACACCTTCTTCCAGGCGCGCGAGGCGGCCAACCCCTTTTACGAGGCCCTTCCCCGGATTCTGGAGTCGCTCTTCGAGCGGTTCGCCGAGAAGACCGGCCGCCGCTACCATCTCTTTGAATACGACGGAGCCGAGGATGCCGAGCGGGTGGTCGTCTTGATGGGCTCCGCAGCCGAGACCGCTCGGCAGACGGCGGCCGTCCTCCGCCGGCAAGGCGAGAAGGTGGGCGTCCTCCAGGTCCGCCTCTTCCGCCCCTTTTCGGCCGAGGCGTTCCTTGCGGCACTCCCGCCGAGCTGCCGGGCCCTAGCCGTGCTCGACCGGACCAAGGAGCCGGGAGCGCCGGGCGAACCCCTCTTTCTCGACGTCGTGGCGACCGTCGCCGAAGCGTATTCCCAGGGGAGACGGCCCGGAATTCCGCGCGTCATCGGCGGCCGCTACGGCCTCTCCTCCAAGGATTTTACGCCCGCCATGGCGAAGGCGGTCTTCGACGAGCTCGCCAGGCCCGATCCCCGGGCGCGGTTCACCGTCGGCATCACCGATGACGTCTCTCACTTGAGCCTCGAGGTCGACTCCGCCGACTCGATCGAGCCTGACTCGGTGGTGCGGGCTCTCTTTTACGGCCTGGGCGGGGACGGGACGGTCGGAGCTAACAAGCACTCGATCCAGATCATCGTCGAGGAGGCCGGACTCCATGCCCAGGGCTACTTCGTCTATGATTCCCACAAGACGGGGGCGCTGACCGTCTCCCACCTCCGGTTCGGCCCGGAGCCGATCCGCTCCCCCTATCTGGTCTCCTCGGCGAGTTTCGTCGCCTGCCACTGGTTTCCGTTCCTCGAGCGGGTCGACCTTCTCCGCTCGGCCGCTCCGGAGGCCACCTTTCTCCTCAACAGCCCCTACGGCCCGGAGGAGGTCTGGGATCATCTTCCTCGATCCGTCCAGCGGCAGATCCTCGAGAAGGGGCTCCGCTTCATTGTGATCGATGCGTCCCGGATCGCGCGAGAAGCGGGGCTCAAGGGACGAACCAACACGGTGCTCCAGACCGCCTTCTTTGCGCTCGCCGGCATCCTGCCTCGGGACGAGGCGGTGGAACAGGTCCGCCGCTCGATCCGGAAGGCTTACGGTGGCAAGGGCGAGAAAGTAGTGGCCGAAAACCTCCGGGCGGTCGAGCAGGCGCTTGCCGCTCTTCATCCCGTTGCCCTTCCGCGCGCGGCGACGAGCGCTTTCGACCGCCGCCGGCCGGTTCCCGCGGAGGCTCCCGAGTTCCTGAGGCTGGTGACCGGTCCGATGCTCGAGGGGCGGGGCGATGAGATTCCGGTGAGTCTCTTCCCCGTGGATGGCACCTATCCCTCGGGGACCGCGGCCTTGGAAAAACGAAATGTCTCCGACCTCGTCCCGCTCTGGGAGCCCGAGATCTGCGTCCAGTGCGGCCAGTGCGGCTTCGTCTGCCCGCATAGTGTCATCCGGGTCAAGTATTACGACCAGGCGCGGCTCGAGGGAGGGCCTCCCTCCTTTCGCTCCGCTCCGATCAACGTCCGCGGCTATCCCGGCGTCCGCTTCACCCTGCAGGTCTACGTGGAAGACTGCACCGGCTGCGCCCTCTGCGTCGATGTCTGTCCGGCCTATAGCCTGGTCGAGCCGGAGAAGAGGGCGATCCACCTGGAGGCAAAGCAGCCCATTCTGGAAGCCGAGCGCCAGAATATCGCCTTCTTCGAGCGGCTCCCGGTCAACGATCGCTCCCAGGTCGATTTCGCCAACGTCCGGGGAGTCCAGTTCCTCGAGCCCCTCTTCGAGTTTTCCGGCGCCTGCGCGGGCTGCGGGGAGACCCCCTATCTCAAGCTGCTTTCTCAACTCTTCGGCGACCGGCTGATGGTTGCCAACGCGACCGGCTGCTCCTCGATCTATGGCGGTAATCTGCCGGTGACGCCGTGGACGAAGAACGGCGAGGGGAGGGGGCCCGCCTGGTCGAACTCCCTCTTCGAGGACAATGCCGAGTTCGGCTTCGGCTTTCGGCTGGCGGCCGATCCGCTCCGGGAGCGGGCCGCAGCGCTCCTCCGCTCGCTCTCCGCTTCGGTCGGTGAGGAGCTCGTCCGGGAGATCCTCTCGGCTCCCCAGATCCAGGAGTCGGAGATCCGGGCGCAGCGCCGGCGGCTCGAAGCCCTCCGCGGCAGGCTGGCGCCGCTGGCCGAGACGAATCCCCAGGCCCGAGAGCTCCTCTCGGTGATCGATCATCTGATCCGCCGCTCGATCTGGCTCGTCGGCGGCGACGGCTGGGCCTACGACATCGGCTTCGGCGGCCTCGACCATGTGCTCGCCTCCGGCCGGAACGTCAACGTGCTGGTCCTCGACACCGAGGTCTACTCCAACACCGGCGGGCAGGCCTCGAAGGCCACCCCGCTCGGGGCGGTCGCCAAGTTTGCCGCCGCCGGGAAGCGGGTGCCGCGCAAAGACCTGGTCCTGCAGGCGATCGCCTACGGCAACGTCTATGTGGCCCAGGTCGCCATGGGTGCCAACCCGCAGCAGACACTCCTCGCCTTCCGGGAAGCGGAAGCCTACGAGGGACCCTCGCTGATCCTCGCCTATAGCCACTGCATCGCCCATGGGATCGAGATGGAGAAGGGCCTCCGCCAGCAGGACGCGGCGGTCGCCTGCGGCTATTGGCCCCTCCTGCGCTTCAATCCCGCGCTGCGCGCGGCCGGGGAGAATCCCTTCCGCCTCGACTCACCCCGGCCGACGATTCCTTTCCCGCAGTATGCCTACCAGGAGCTCCGCTACCGGGCGCTCACGAGGAGTGATCCCGCTGTGGCGGCCAAGCTCGCCGCCCAGGCGCAAGCCCTGGTCCTGGAAAAGTACCGGATCTACGAGCAGATGGCGGGCTTCCGCGATGGGAAAGCCCCGCTGCCCGTCGGCTCCGCCGCGCCTACGGCTTAGGAGGAAACCTGATGGATCTTGCCACCCGCTACATGGGTCTTCCCCTCCGAAACCCGCTCATCGCCTCGGCCTCTCCGCTGACCGGGGAGCTCGATGCCCTCCGCCGGCTCGAAGACGCGGAGGCGGGAGCGGTCGTGCTCCCTTCGATCTTCGAGGAGCAGATCCGGGCCGAGCAAGATCGCTGGGAGCGGCTCACGGCCGCCGGGGCCGACAGCTTTCCCGAGGCGCTCACCTATCTCCCCGATCCGGGAGCCTATCGCGTGGGACCCGATCGCTACCTGGAGCTGATCCGCGAGGCGGTCCGGGCTGTCGACCTTCCGATCCTGGCGAGCCTCAACGGGGTGACGAGCGAGGGGTGGATCTCCTATGCCAAAGGGATCGAGGAGGCCGGAGCGGACGGCCTCGAGCTCAATATCTACTTCTTCCCCACCGACCTTGGGGAGGATGGCCAGGCGCTCGAAGAGCGCTACCTCCAGGTCGTCCGGGCGGTCCGCGCCCAAGTCTCGATTCCGCTGGCGGTGAAGCTCCTCCCCGCCTTTAGCTCGCTAGGCAACATCGCCCGGCGGATGGTCGAGGCGGGAGCCCAGGCGCTCGTGCTCTTCAACCGCTTCTACCAGCCCCGGATTGATATCGCGCAGCTGCGCCTCGTCGACGATCTGGCCTTGAGCAGCCGGAATGAAACGCGCCTTCCCCTCTTCTGGATCCAGGCGCTGCGAGGCCGCCTGGATGTCTCCCTGGCGGCGAGCACCGGAGTCGAAAGCGAGCAGGAGGTGATTCAATATCTTCTGGCGGGAGCGGACGCCGTGATGACGACCTCCGCCCTCCTTCGGGACGGGATTCCCCAGATGAAGCGGCTGGTCGGTGGTCTTCGCGACTGGCTGGAGCGGCACGGATTCGCCTCCGCGGACGCGATCCGCGGGCTCTTGAGCCGGGACCGCCTTGCCAAGGCCGCGCCGACGGCCCGTGCCCGCTACATCGACATTCTCCAGCGCTATCCCGATGCCGAGGACGGCCAGCCTACCGCTGGCTCACCAGCTCCTTGATCGATTGAAGCATCTGCCCAAGGACTTCCTGGGCGTCTCCGTAGACCATCCGGCAGTTGTCGGCCGTGAAGAGGGCGTTCTCGATGCCCGCGTAGCCCTTCCCCTGGCCGCGCTTGATCACGTAGACCTGCTGGGCCTTGTCGACGTCGAGGATCGGCATCCCGTAGATCGGCGAACCCTTGTCGGTCCGGGCCGCGGGATTGACGATGTCGTTGGCTCCCACGACGAGCGCCACGTCGGTCGTCGGAAACTCCCCGTTGATCTCGTCGAGGCCGACGATCATCTCGTAGGGGACCCCCGCTTCGGCCAGCAGGACATCCATATGACCCGGCATCCGGCCCGCCACCGGATGGATGGCGAACTTGACCTCCGCCCCTTCTTCCTGGAGCCGCTTGGCGAGCTCATAGAGCTTCTGCTGGGCATGAGCGGCGGCCAGCCCGTAGCCCGGGACGAAGATCACCTTCCGCGCGTAGCACATCGTGGTCGCGGCGTCCTCGGCGCTGATCGGCTTGAGTTGGCCGGTCACCTGGGTCTCCTCCCGTCCGGTCTCGCCGAAGTTGCTGAAGAGGATGTTCCCGAGCGACCGGTTCATCGCGCGCGCCATCAGCAGGGTGAGCAGGCTGCCCGCCGCTCCCACGACCGTTCCGGCGATCATAAGGGCTGGATGGTTGAGGACGAACCCCTCGAAGCCGACCGCCATCCCCGTGCAGGCATTGCAGAGCGAGATCACGACCGGCATGTCGGCTCCTCCGATCGGAAGAGTGATCAGGGCTCCGAAGGCCAGCGAAGAGACAAAGAAAAGGGCGAGAAGGTTCGCATTGGGGAGGAGAGCCGGCATGGCCGTGGCCGCGGCGACGGCCGTCAGCAGCACCAGTCCGTTTCCGATCTGGAGGAAGCGGGGCCTCCAAGGCTTCGGCAGCTTCCCTTCGAGCTTGGCCCACGCGATGAGCGAGCCCGAGAAGGAAAACGAGCCGATAAAGCCTCCGACGATCGCGATCCCGAGCCGGACATTGCTCACGTCGGGGTGCGCGAGCAGTTCGAGCGCCGCAATCGCCCCAGCCGCCGCTCCTCCCATCCCGTTGTAGAGTGCGACCATCTGCGGCATCGCGGTCAGGGGAACCCGCTCTCCTCCCCGCCAGGCCCAGGCGGTTCCCAGGAGAAGAGCGATCCCGGCGAGGAGCAGGTTGACCGGAAGGTGAGGCCGGGCTTCCCCGCTCACGCCGAAGGCGTAGAGGAAGCTCGCCAGCGTCACGACCAGCATTCCGATTCCGGCGAGCACGATTCCGGAGCTCGCCGTTGCCGGCGAGGACATCCGCCTAAGACCGTAAATCAGGAGAAAAGCCGTGACCAGATCGCACGACTGAAGGAGAAGCTCCATCGTTAGCTCGGATTCCTCGGAGATTTCGTGGGCTTGGCCGAATGGAACATCCGGAGCATCCGCACGGTGACCACGTAGCCTCCCGCCGCGTTCGCCGCTCCGAAGAGCACCCCGAGGAAGCCGATCGCCTGCTCTGGCACGGTCGTTGCGTGGAGCAGCGCGTAGAGGGCTCCCACGACCACGATGCCGTGAATGAAGTTCGAGCCCGACATGAGCGGGGTGTGGAGGATCGCCGGCACCCGCGCGATCACCTCGTAGCCGGTGAATGCAGCCAAAAGAAAGAGGTAGACCGCCAGAAAGCCGGTGATTGCGGTTTCTCCGTCCATGGAGCGAGTCTAATGAAGCCGAGGGCGCCGCGCCAATGGGAAAGAACGAGCCTTCCCCCTCAATCGCCCGGCTTCTCGGCCTCGATCCACTTGACGATGTCCAGGTAGACGTTTTCTTCCCGGAGGAGTCGAAAGCCGGCCGCTTTCACATTGCTCACCGTCTCCCGGTTGAGGGCAGGCCCCACCAGCCGCGAGAGGGGGGTCATCGTATCCAGGAGAATCCCCACCGGGCCGATCCGGCTCCGGACATGCTCAAAAAGGAAGAAGCGGCCGCCTGGCTTGAGCACCCGCCGGACTTCCCGGAGACCCGCCAGCGGATCGGGCACCGAGCAGAAGGTGCAGACCGCCAGAGCCTGATCGAAGGAGCCGTCGGGAAAGGGGAGCCGCTGGACATCGGCTTCCCGGAGCTCGAGGGTTCCGCGGCTCTCATACCCGGCCGCTTTGCGCGCCGCCTGCGCAAGCATGGCCGGACTCAGGTCGACGGCCGTCACGGCCAAGCCGGAGGGGAGATAGCGGAAGTCGTTCCCGGTCCCGGCTCCGACGAAGAGCAGCTTTCCTTCCAATCGGTCGAAGAGCCGCTCCTTCTCTGGGCCAAAGCGCTGGTCATCCGCCCAGGTCATTCGGTCGAAAAAGCGGCTGGCGGCATCCCATTTCTGCCGGGTCCGGGGGCTATCCGCCGCCGGAACTCCTCCGCCGGGGCCGTTGACCGGTCCGCGCAGGATCCGGTCATAGAACCGGAAGCCCGCCACCGCGATGGCACCGAAGAGCGC
>JAQUAR010000054.1 GCA_028687155.1 Methylacidiphilaceae bacterium
AAATCTTATCGAATTTGCCGGGCCGGCCACGAATGCTCGATCCACGGAGAATCCGCTCCCAAAGGAGAGCCTCTGAGCTTCCGGCTCTACCCCGGCGGGCATATCCTCGGGGCGGTCGGGGTGCGCTTCCGTCATCGGGATCGGCAAATCTTCTATACGGGGGATGTGAGCTTTCAAGAGCAGACGCTCATGCCGCCTGCGGATTTCCCACTGGATGGAATTGACACTCTCATCATCGAAGCAACCCGCGGAGGCAAGGAGACGCCCGAAAGTCAGAGGCGGCCGATGGAGATCGAGCGGCTGATCTCCTCGATCCAGGCCACGTTTCGGAGGGGAGGGGCGGTCCTCATTCCGGTCTTTGCCCTGGGGAAGACTCAGGAACTTCTGGCCACCCTCTACCTGGAGCAGAAGGCGGGCCGGCTTCCCCGCTGCCCGATTACGATCGGCGGTTTAAGCCGGAGCTTCACGCAGATCTACGACCGCCTGGCAAGCCGGTCTTTTCGGCGGCATCCCGGATTGAGCCTCTTGGGCGATGTGGCTCCGACTGTGCTGGATGGCCGGACGGTTCGTCAACTCTCCCCCAAGCCGGGGGAGATCTACCTTGTCTCCTCGGGGATGATGACCGAGCGCACGCTGTCGAACATCCTGGCCCAGCGTTTCCTTCCTGAGGAGCGCCATTCGATCCTCGTCGTCGGCTATTGTGATCCGAATTCGCCGGCGGGACAGCTCTTGCAGACCTCGCGCGGGAATCTCGTAGCCCTCGATTCCGAATCGCCCCCCCGACCGCTCCTCTGTGAAGTGGATCAGTTTGACTTGACCTCGCATGCCATTCGAGAGGACCTCCTTGCCTACATCTGCCGGTTGAACCCCCGGCTTTGCGTCCTCGTTCACGGGGATCCGCCGGCGCTTGCCTGGTTCCAGGAGCGGCTCCGTGAGGAAAGACCCGGCATCGAGGTGGTCGTGCCTCCCCCGGGAGAGGCCTTGGAGCTTTAGCCATCTCCCGGCTTCCGCAGAAGCCAGAAGCGGAAGAACTCGATGCGTCGGTCTTTCCATTGCCGCCAGGCCCCTCCCAGGCATCGCGCCTCGGGAAATTCGTGCTGCAGCTCCGTGGGCACCGTCCCCTCGGTTTCGCTCGAGACGTAGAGGGCGCTGCTGCCCCGTGCGAGAGGGTAGCCGGGCCAGACGGCAAACTGTGTTCCCGCCCTTCGGAAGTCGGGCACGAAGACCTCTCTCCCATGGGAGTAGAACGAGAGTTCGCTTGCGACCGCATAATCATTCGCGATCCAGAAATCCGGATGGCAAGCGGCTGCCTGTCGTTCGGCTTCCTGGGCGATCTCCGCCCAGCCCCGCGCGCGCAGAAGCGGGTCTTTCCGTCCCAGCAGACCGGAGCCAAGCCCGTGGAGGAAGGCGGTTTCCACCAAGGCCAGGGCAAGGGCGCCTCCCACGAAGAGCCGGGTCCATCGGAAGCGGCGAGCCCGGTCACCCCAATAGGCCACGGCCGCGATGAGCGCGGCGGAAGAGGCGGTCACGGTCCAGTTCGCCTTGGCGGCCTGATGGAGGCTTAGGACCGCATAGAAAACGAAGACGGGAAAGAAAAGCCAAGCCAGGAAGAGAGATGGGGCGCGCGGTGAGCGATCCCATAGGCCTGCCGCCGCTGCCCAGAGAAAGCCGAGAAAGACGAGTGGGGAGAGGGCGAGCGCCTGCTCCATCAAAAACTGAGCCATCTCTTTCGGTTCGATGGTAAAGGGCTCTTGCAACCCGCCTCGGTGGAGGAGATGGACGATGGTCGCCCCCCCATGAGCCGCGTTCCACGCCAGGAAGGGCAGAAGGCCCAAAGCGGCAGAGCCAAGCAGCAGGAAAAAACGGCCCGAGAGGAGACGGGATCGGGTTGTCCGGCTGCTCAGCAGGAAGAGCGCAAAGGAAAGCGGCTCGAGCCCGTTGACGAACTTCGCCGCGAATCCGACGGCGACCGACAGGCCCGAGGCAGCCCAGGGCCACAGGGCGGGATTCTCGAGGCCCTCCCAAAAAAGGGCAGCCGCCAGGAGCCAGAAAAATACCGATGGGGAGTCGATGGTCATGAGCACCGATCCGACCGCAAAAATGGGGATGATCGTGGCAGCCGCTGCCGTGGCCACGCCGCACCAAGGAGAAAAGAGCCGCTGACCGAGCCGATAGAAGAGCCAGCCGGTTCCGACCGAGAGAGCGACGCTGGGAAGACGAACCCCGAGAACGGAGTCGCCGAAGAGAGCGGTACTCAGCCCGATCAGCCAAGCGACGACCGGCCCTTTGGTGACATAAGAGAAAGCGGGGTGCTTTGCCCAGAGCCAGTAGTGCGCCTCGTCGGGCAAGAGATCGAATGTAGTCGCGTAGCGAAGGCGGAGAAGAGCCACGATCAGGAGGCCCGTGGCCATCGTCCAATCGAGGCGGGTGCGAGGGAAGAAGAGAGGGAAAGAGGGAGGTCTTTCTCTCGCCTCCGGCGAATCGACGCCCACTTCAGCTTCCTTCCCTTCTGGAGCGCATCGTCGCGGGAAGAGCAAGGCGGGAAGAGAGAAGGAACATACGGATCGGAAGGCGGCGAACTCTTCACTCTTTACGCGCGAGCAGACGGAGGATTTCCTCACCCTCCCTGCCCGGATAGCAGCGTGAGGGCAGCCATTCGGCCTCGACGAGAAAGTCGGAGGAGAAAAAGGAGTCCAACTCCTCGAGCGTAAAGCAGTGGGGCGGCGGCTCGGGAGGAGCCGTGGCGAGAAAGAAAATGCCGAGAAGCTTTCCTCCGGGCTTCAGTGCCCGGCGGGCCGAGCGGACATAATCCGGTCTCCTTTCCGGGGGGATCGCGCAGAAGCAGGTATGCTCCCAGATGAGGTCGAAAGCTCCGGAGAGCTTCTCGGGAAGAGCAAGGAAGTCGGCCTTCTCGTACTCCGCCCGTGGATGGTCTTCCTGGCTGCGCGCTTCCGCGAGGGCGGCGGGCGCGAAGTCGATTCCCACCGCCTCCCAACCATGCTTTGCCAGGAGTCGGACATCGTGACCATGCCCGCAGCCGGGGACAAGCACCCGGCCTGGTCTTGAAAAGCGCAGGAGGGCTTCCTCGAGGGCGGGCGAGGGCATGCCTCGATTCCAGGGAGCGTCGCCCAGACGGTATCGGCTCTCCCAGTAGGCGGGATCATCGAGCGGCGCTGCCGGCATAGAATGCTCCAGGCTCGGTCTTGGGTGGAGTCGAGTCGAGGGAACCAAAGAGCCTGAGCCCGTCGGTCGAGGCAAGAAGAGTCTCACAGGCGCGTTCCGGATGCGGCATCAGCCCGACGACATTCCCCTCCTCGTTGCAGATGCCGGCGATATTCGCGAGGGAGCCGTTGGGATTGGCTTCCCTCGTGATCTCGCCGTGGGCGTCACAGTAGCGGAAGAGGATGGAGCCGGATCGTTCCAGCCGGTCGAGCGTCCTTGCGTCGGCGTAGTAGCGTCCTTGGCCATGCGCAATCGGCATTTGGACCAGTTCTCCGGACGCAAAGCCCCGGGTGAAGAGGCAGCAGTTGCTCTCCACGCGCAGGCGAGTCGGATGGCAACGGAAGAGCCCATCGGCGTTGGTCAGCAGGGCTCCTGGGAGAAGCCCCGCTTCGCAGAGAATCTGGAAGCCGTTGCAGATTCCGAGAACCGGCAGGCCGGAGCGGGCGGCTCTCCCGACCTCTGCCATGATGGGGGAGAGGGAGGCGATTGCCCCGGATCGAAGGTAGTCGCCGTAGGAAAAGCCTCCCGGAAGGACGACAGCGTCCACTGGGGGCAGATGCCGTTCGTCGTGCCAAATCGCGATCCCCTCCTGGCCGAGAAGTCGCTGCAGCACGAAAAGACAGTCGCGGTCGCAGTTCGATCCCGGAAAGACGACGACACCCCACCTCATGGGAGACCTTCGATATGGAGCTCGAACTCCTCCACCACAGGGTTGGCCAGAAAATCGCGAGCGATCGTTTCAAGTTGGGAACGGATCTTCGCCTGATCTCCCTCGCCCGGGATCTCGATCTCGATCTCCTTCCCCACGCGGACTCTTTCGACGGAGGCCAGACCGAAGTGGCCTAGGGCGTGGCGGACCGCCTCTCCTTGCGGATCAAAAACGGTGCGCTTCGGCAGAATCAAGACGCGGGCTCGTATCATGGCAGTCGCAATCTACGGTTCCGGCGCCTCCAAGCCAACCCTTTTGAAGGTGTCGCCAACATGACGGCAGTAGTTCTCCAGGGAGCAAACCCGGTCGATCTCCTCAGGGGAGAGCAGTTGGGCGATGCTCGGCGTTTCGCGGAGGTAGGCGGAAAATGGCTCCTTGCCTCGCCAACAACGCATCGCCGCTTCCTGGACGAGCTCGTAGGCATCCTTGCGCGGCAAGCCCTTCCGGACAAGAGCCAGGAGGACGCCTTCCGAGGCATAAAGGCCCTTGGATCGGGCGAGGTTTTCTGCCATCCGCTCGGGGTAGACCGACTGGTCCGCCACCAGCCGGTCCAAGATCACGAGCATATAATCGAGGATCGTGGTCGCGTCGGGAAAGATAACCCGTTCGGCGGAGGAGTGCGAAATGTCGCGCTCATGCCAGAGCGGCACATTTTCCATGGCGGCCAGTGCGTAGCCACGCAAAAGACGGGCAAGGCCGCAAAGCCGTTCGGAAAGGATCGGGTTCTTCTTGTGCGGCATTGCGCTGCTCCCCTTCTGCCCCGCCGCAAAAGGTTCTTCGACCTCCAAGACCTCCGTTCTCTGCAGGTGGCGAAATTCGACGGCCCACCGCTCGACGCTGCTGCCGATCAGGGCGAGTGTCGAGGCGAGATGGGCATGCCGGTCCCGCTGGATGATCTGGTTGGAAGCGGGGGCGGGCGAAAGCCCGAGCTTCCGGCAAACCTCCTCTTCCACCGCGGGGTCGAGATGCGCATAGGTACCGACTGCGCCGGAGAGCTTCCCGACCGAAATCTGCTCCCGGGCGGCCAGAAGTCGTTCGGTTGCGCGGCCGAACTCATCGTACATCAGGGCCAACTTCAGGCCGTAGGTGACCGGCTCCGCATGGACGCCGTGCGTGCGGCCGATCATCGGAACGAAGGCATGCCGGCGTGCCTGCTCCCCGATCGTGATGCGGAGGGCGAGCAGGTCTTGGTGGAGAAGATCGCAGGCTTCGCGAAGCTGGAGGGCGAGCGAAGTGTCGAGCACATCCGAGGAAGTGAGGCCGTGGTGAAGCCACCGCCCCGCGGGCCCCGCGTGAGAGGCGATCTCCTCCAAAAAGGCGAGGATCTCGTGCTGGGTCTTCTCCTCCCTCTTCTGAACCTCGGAGAGGGAGAAGTGGACCCTCCGGCGAATCTGGGCCGCTTCTTCGGCCGGGACGCGGCCCATCCGCGCCATCGCTTCGACGGCAAGGAGCTCGATTTCCAACCAGAGTTCCAGACGGCGCGCTTCGCGCCAGATGGCCCGCATGGGCTCTCGACTATATCGTGCCAGCATTCCTTCCTCCGTACGGACTTCCCCGGGAAAAAACAAGCGGAGTTCGCCTAGGCGGGTGTCGGAAGAGCCCAGGAAGCCAGCCGGATGTAGCGGCTGCCTTCGGGCAGGGCCTCCGAGGAGACGAGTGCCACCTCTCGAACCGGCCAGTCGATCGGCTGCGCCAGGCGTCGTAGCACGATCGGGTGTCTGCGTCTTGTTTCGGGAGGGCAGGGCAGAACTACGCGTCGCGCCAGAGTAATGTGCGGGGAGAATCGGCTCCGCTCCCCGCTGGAGGGATCGAGGGCGGCGCACCCTTCTTGCAGAGACCGGACAAGCTGGGCCAGGGCGGGGCAGGGGGTGTTCGGGACGAGCCAGAGGAGCCCCTCCCTTCCGGCGGGCTGGAAGAGCAGGCGGTCAAGCCGAAGGGGGATCGTGGGCAGTCGCAGCCGCTCTACCAGGGAGCAAAGGGGTCCGACCCGCTCCTCCTCCACCGAGGGAAGAAAGGCGAGGGTGAGATGGATCTTCTCCGGCGCAAGCCAGCGGGCGGAAAGGCCGAGCCCAGGGACGTCCGCGCTCTTCCGAAAAAGGAGCTGTTCTTCTCGGGAAGGCCAGAGGGCGAAGAAAAGACGCAGACGCATCCTACCTCTAATGTTCCCCGCCCTTGTCCGGCGGGCTCTTCCTCTTCCCGGTAGTTGAAGAAAAAAGGAGCTTCCCCAAAGAGGCGCTTCCCCGTAGGCTGAAGCGTCGAAAGCCTACCATGAATCTTGATTACGTCCCAATCCTATTCCAGATGGTGATCGCGGTGGTCGTCGCCGTCTCGATGCTCGGAGGAGCGATCTTGATCGGCCAGCGCGGACGGCGAACTCCTGCCAAGGACACCGCCTACGAATGCGGCAAGGATCCCATTGGGCCAACCAATCCCCGCTTCTCGGTCAAGTTTTACATGGTGGCGATGCTCTTTATCCTCTTCGACATCGAAACCGTCTTCTTCTTCGCCTGGGCGGTCGTCTATCGCCAGGAGCTAGCGAACGGCCCCCAGATCCTGTTTGGCATGCTCTTCTTTTTGGCCGTGTTGGGAGTCGGCTTGGTGTACGAGCTGCGCAAAAAGGCGCTCGACTGGACCCGGCACGGATAGGTGCCTTAGCGGTGTCCCGCTTGGAGCGCGGCGACGCCGAGAATAATGCAGGAGATTCCGAAGATCTTCTGCCAGTGGATTCCCTCTCCCAGAATGAGAATCCCGATGATTGCCGCAAGGGCGGTGCCCGCCCCCGCCCACACCGCGTAGGCGACCCCCATTTCGAGGCTCTTCATCGCACGAGCCAGACAGAGAAAGGCGCCGCCGTAGAAGAGGACCACGAAGGCGGCGGGAATGGCCCGAGTGAAGCCCTGCGAGAGTTTGAGGCAGGTTGTGCCCGTCACCTCGAGCAGAATGGCGCCGGCTAGGAGCCACCAACCAGGCGAATTCATAAAAATTTCCCTTACGGCCGAACTGCGGGAACGTTTTGGAGATCCTCGGGCAGGCGATCCGCCGGGAAGACCTCGATCGGCAGCCGGAGGAGGGAAAAGAGGGGCACTCCGAAATCCACCGGCTTAGGGCTCCGGTCGACCAGGCAGGCGACGGCGACGATCCGTCCCCCCGCGTTCCGGGCGGCTTGCATGACCTCTCGGACCGCCCCTCCGGTCGTGACGACATCCTCTGCCACGAGGATCGCCTCCCCGGGAGCGATCGTGAACCTTTGCAGAACCAACCGGTCTCCTGCCTTCTCGGTGTAGATGTGCCTCCGGTCGAGGTGGCGAGCCAGCTCCTGGCCGACGGCGATGCCTCCCAGGGCCGTGGAAAGCACGGTCGGGAACGGGAGATCCCGGACTCGTTCGGCGAGGACCCCGCAGACCTCCGAGGCCAGCCGGGCGTGCTGCAGCAGGAGCGCACATTGGAGAAATTGCCGGCTGTGAAGTCCCGAGCGAAGGAGGAAGTGTCCTTCCATGAGGGCACCGGTGACGCGCAGTTGGTCCAGGAGATCCATAAGCACTAGCGGTGCGCGATCGCCTCGATCTCGACCCGACTCTCCCGGGGGAGCCGGGAGACCTCGACGACGGTGCGTGCGGGCCTTGGCATCGGAAAGAGGCGCGCATAGACCTCGTTCATCGCGGCAAAGTCGTCGAGGTCGGCGAGAAAAACGGAGGTCTTGACGACGTGGGCGAGGGTCAGCCCTTCTGCCGCCAACACGGCTTCCAGGTTTCGGATCGCCTGCTCGGTTTGCGCTTCGATCCCGGCGGGAAGCGGCGCTCCGTCGGGAGGGAGCGGGAGCTGCCCGGAAACAAAGCAGAAGTCTGCGGCCGCGATGCCGGGGGCGTAAGGGCCGATCGGCGCAGGGAGTCCCGAATGGAGTACGGCTTTCTTGGGTGGCATTCCGGCTATTGAGGCCGAGGGCCCCTCCTTTGACAAGCAATTGATTTGCTGCTTGCGCGGTCCGTTACCCGTAGCGAGAGTGAGACCCGCAGGAGGGATCG
>JAQUAR010000055.1 GCA_028687155.1 Methylacidiphilaceae bacterium
CAAGCGAGACCGAAGAAAGTCCGCCCTGAGGGAGTCCCGCTCCTCGGTGGAAAGTCTTTTTTCCTGAAAAAGCTGCAGGTGGGCCGGTTGCGTTTTGATCCAGCACTCCTCGTCCACGATGGATCGGCAGCGATCCGGGAAAAGCTCCATGTCGATTCCCAGGCGAAGCAGCGAAAGGAGATTGAAAGCCTCCTTGGAAGAGATCGTATACGCATTGCCCAGTACCCCGTAGGCGCGGCTGACCTGATCCACCACGAGCCTCGGCTGCTCTTCCATGAGCTTCTGGCGGGCGTTCTCCTCGTGCTGGGCGACCTGCCCGATCACCTTGTGCATCCGGTCGAGAATCTCCTCTTCACTCTCCCCCAGTGTCATCTGGTTGGAAATCTGGAAAAGATTGCCCAGGGCTTCGGTTCCTTCGCCGTAGAGCCCACGGACCGCGAGGCCGATCCGGTTAACCGCCTTGACGATCTGACCGATCTGCTCGCTCAAGACCAGCCCGGGAAGATGCATCATCGCGGACGCACGCAATCCCGTGCCCACGTTGGTCGGGCAGGCGGTCAGGTAACCGAGCTTGGGCGAGAAGGCGAACTCCAACCGTTCGTCGAGTTCCGTGTCGGCTTTGTCGGCAATCCGCCAGGCGGCTTTCAACTGCAGGCCGCCCTTGAACGCTTGAATCCGAAAGTGATCCTCCTCATTGATCATCAGGCTGATCGTCCGGGGACGGTTGACGACGACTCCGCTTCCCGCATTGCGGCCCGCATGCTCCCGGCTGACCAGGTGCTCTTCCACGAGGACCTGCTTTTCCACCGGGGTGAAGTGATCCATCGAGTCTGAGAGGATGACCTCCTTCATGCCGCTCAGCCCGACTGCGGCGGGCAGCGCCAAGGCCAAGACCTTCTCCCGCTCGGTCCTTCTCGCCCAGCCGGGGAAGGGAAAGCGGCTGAGATTCCGGGCCAGCCGGATGCGGCTGGAGAGCACGATGCGGCTGTTCTGTTCCCCCGCGAGCCATTCGCAGGGGGCTTGTAAAAGCGCCTGGATCTTCAATTCATCTCACCTTAGTCGAAGGCGTACCTTCCCGCAAGGCGGCCCTCTTCATTTCCTCAACTTCGGCACTTCCACCCGGACGGCGGCCGACCTTCCATGGGCTGCCAACCCTTCGATCTCCGCGAACCGGGCGATCTCCGGCTCCACCCGGGCGAGGGCCGACCGCGAGTATTCCACAAGGCTCGTCCGCTGAAAGAACTGCTCCATTCGCAGACCGTCGAAGGCACGGGCCGAGCCGCCGGTCGGGAGGGTGTGGCTCGGGCCGGCCAAAAAGTCTCCGGCTGCCACGGGGGAGTAGACTCCCAGATAGATGGCCCCGCAATGGCGCACCTGTCCTGCGGCCCGGCGGGGATGGCGGACCGCAAGCGAGAGATGCTCCGGCGCGAACTCTCCCGCGAGATCCAAGGCTTCCTCCAGGTTCCGGGTCAGGACGAAGAGCGCATGATCCCGCAGTACCGCCTCGACGATGCTTCGGCGCGGCAGCGCCTCCATCTGCTCCTCGATCTGCGCAACTACCTCTTCCAGGACCTTCTGGCTCGAGGTGAGCAGAAGAATCCGGCTCGAGGGCCCATGCTCGGCCTGCGCCAAGAGGTCGGCGGCAACGAACTCGGCCCGCGCGCTCTGGTCGGCAACCACAGCGACCTCGCTGGGGCCGGGAAGCAGGTCGACCGCGACCATTCCGAAAAGTTGTCGCTTCGCTTCGACCACGTAGGCGTTGCCCGGACCGAAGATCTTGTCGACCGGCCGAATGCTCTTGGTGCCGTAGGCGAGGGCGGCGACGGCCTGTGCTCCTCCCAGGGAGTAGACCTCCGTTGCTCCGGCGGTGCGCAGAGCATAGTAAAGAGCCGGATGGATCGGCGGAGGACTGACCGCCACGATCTCCCGGACCCCGGCCTCACGCGCGAAGGGGACGGTCATGAGGGCACTGGAGACCAAGGGAGCGCTTCCGCCGGGGACGTAGACCCCGACACGCTCCAAGGGCAGAAACCGTTCCCCGACCCAGGCGCCTTCCCGGTTTCGCATCCGCCAGTCCCGAGGACGCGACGCCCGTGCGAACCGCCGAACATTGCCCAGCGACCAGGCGATGGCCTTCCGAACGGCCGGGGCGGGGGGCTCGGCCGCGTCGTTCCGGCCAAAGTCCGCAGGGGAAAGAGTGACCCGGTCGAACTCTTGGGTCAACTCGGCCAGTGCCATGTCCCCTTTGGCTTCGACCCGTGCGAGGATCGAGCGAACCCGCTCAGAGAGCTCGGGGCTGGGAACGGCGCGGCGGCGAAGCTGGGTGCGGATCAGGCTTGGGTCTTCCCGGTCGCAGCGAAGAATCCGGTAACGGCTTGTCATAGCCCTTTCATTTTAGCAGATCGCGCGCCAACCTCCCGCGAAATTTCTCTGCCGTGGCCCGCGTCCCCCTGCGGGGCGTCGCTCCTGTCCGGAGCAGCCCAAGCACCGGGGATGGCCGGCCGTTCTCCGGCAAAAGTTCTCAACCCAGGAAAGAGGGAAACGCTGGCTTTGCGCCGGCGGTCGTGATGTAATGACACGCATAAAACAATTGTGGAGCTTTTGTTGGGATGGCGCGCCGGTCCGCGCGACTGCCCCCTGGTTCCATGGGGAGAACATTCATGAAACGTCATACGCTGGCTACGAAATCCTTGCTCTTGCTCTGCTCTCTCGGCTTGCTGGGAGGCTTTGCTCTTTTCCCCCTGCACGCCCAACATCATGGCGGAGCCAAGAAGGGCGACACAGAGCAGGCCGCCGATGACCAAGACGAGCACGAAGGCCATAAGATGAAGGGGATGGAGCACGGTATGAGTTGCGGCGGAAAGGGTGGCGGCGGCATGGGGGGCATGAGCCACGGCATGGGTGGTATGGGCGGCATGGGTGGCGGAGGCGGAGAGAACTGGGATCAGATCATCCAAGAAGTGGAAGAGACCAAGAACCCCAAGGCCATGGCGCGCAAGCTGCGGATGAAGGCGGACCTGATGAAGGCCGACGCGACCGTCTTGGAAAAGTACGCCAAGGAGTTGGAAACCGGGAATCCCTGAACGGATTTCCTCCTCTGACTCTTCAGCGGCACCGCAGCCCCGGCAGGAGCAGCAAGCCCATCATCGAACCCGTGAACAGGCCCACTGACCTCATCGAGTTGCTAGCGGAGTGGAAAAAGGAAGAACCGCTCGGGCCGGAAGATCAATTCCCGGAAATCGAGGATATGGCCGCCAAGCCGGAGGAGATATTTTGAGCCGGATCTCTGCTCGACCCGTTCGCCAGAGTGGGGAGCGTACGGGAAACAATCCTGGTGCTGGCTTGCCTGTTCCTGTCGATGCCGAATAGGGAGGCATCCGCGCAGAGTTAACCCGCAAGCTCTTGTCCCGCCGGTCTCACAAAGTTTGGATCCGCGTCGGCACGTCTACCTTCGACCGTTGATTCGAGTTGCTGAGCCGGTAGACGCGCAAACCCAAGTCTCCTTTGTATGTTTCCTGACGGGCCCGAATGGCTCGGGCCGCCCGGCGTATCCTTTCGGAGGTCACATCGGCAATCGTGGTCAACGTCATCCCCTCGTCATGCAGGGGGCGGGAGAGCGGGTAAGGCAGCTGAACGCAGATAAACCTTCGGTTGCCGCCGTCCTGCGCGTTCGCCTCTAAAACCGCCTGGGCCGTCGTTCCGGAACCGGCAAAAAAATCGAGAACGATCTCCTCCCGATCGGGGTTCGTCGCCAAGTGGATCATCCGCCGAAGAAGCCGGACCGGCTTCGGGTTTTCAAAAATGCCGCCAAGGCCCAACGCCTTCATCTCATTGTTGGCCTCATGGCTATGCCCGACCTCCTGATAGGGCCAGAGCGTGACCGGGGTGACACCCTGTTTTACCTCGCTCAGGAAGGACTTTCTCTGCGGGGTTTGTCCGCCTTTCTCCCCAAACCAGATCTCATTCCCTTCCTCCAGTTGCCGCATGGTCGCGTCATTGAACCGGCGGAACGTCCCTTTGAGCGGAGCCCAGACGATCCCGTTCCGGAACGTAAACGACTTTGTGTTGGTGCCGCTTTTTGCATGGAGGGGCGTGGCTTTCCATGGCCCTTTGGGATGGTTGTCCGGGTTGGCATAGCTTTTAAGCTGCTCCTGATTGCGCTCTTGCCGGTTCAGCCTTAGCCGCTCCTTGTTTTTCGCATAGGCCAGAATGTGGTCGTGGTTTGCAGAGAACCAGGTTGCATCGTTGGAGCGCGTGTACTTCTTCTCCCAGACAATGTGGGCAATAAAATGCTCTTCCCCGAAAAGCTCGTCGCAAATCTGGCGCAGATTGGCTAACTCGCGATCACCGATGGAGATAAAGATCACGCCCTCTTCGCAGAGTAGCTCTCTGGCGAGCTTCAGCCTCGGGTAGATCATATTCAGCCAATTGGTATGAAATCGGCCGCCTGCTTCGGTGCTGCTGCGGATCTTCTCCCCGCCTTGTCCCTTTCGGGTCCAATCCTGATAATTCCTGATGCTCTCCTGAAAACGGTCCGGGTAGACAAACTCCTTGCCGGTGTTGTACGGCGGGTCGATATAGATGAGCTTGACCTTCCCTCCATAGCTCTTCTGTAGCAGCTTGAGGACTTCGAGGTTGTCGCCCTCAATCATCCGGTGGCGACTGGTGGCCCAATCGACGCTTTTTTCCGGGCAAGGGCGCAGCGTGCCGGTGGTGGGCGAGAGCGCCAGTTGCCGTGCGCGCCGCTTGCCGTGCCAGTTCAGGCCATACTTCTCATCGGCGTCGGTCACCGTTCTGTCGCCCAGCAAGGCTTTGAGGAGATCCACATTGAGGGCTGCCCCGTTCTTGCCTTCGGTAATCAGCTCGGGAAACAGGGCCTTGATCTGTTGGATCTTGCCGGCCACGAAGTCTGCGGACCGGGCCTCCGGACTGGTGGCATCCCGTTTTTGAATCTTTTGGGGCCCCGTCATGTTCGTCTTCTTCCAGTTGGCTTGGCGCGGCCGTCCGCATGCGCAGAGGAACGATCGTCGGCAGGTGCGCCTCGCTTGGCGGTGAGGAGCGGCCTTGGCCCGTCACCATGGCTGCTTGCCGGGCGATCAGGCAATCCATCCAGGCCCATTCGTTGCGCCTCAGGTACGAAGTGGTGAGACAGGCAAGTCAGGTGTCGGGTCCCGGACGGTCGACCTCCTCACTCCCACTCGATGGTTGCGGGGGGCTTGGAGGAGATGTCGTAGACGACCCGGTTGATTCCGCGAACCTCCTGGATGATCCGGTTGGAGATCCGGGAAAGAACCTCACCGGGCAGCCGAGCCCAGTCGGCGGTCATCCCATCGACGCTCTGCACGGCCCGGACCGCGGCGGTCAGCTCGTAGGTTCGGGCATCGCCCATGACTCCCACGCTGCGGGCCGGAAGGAGAACGGCGAAAGCTTGCCAGACCTCCTCGTAGAGCCCCGCCCGGCGGATCTCCTCGACGACGATCGCGTCGGCCGCGCGAAGCAGGGCGAGATGGTGGGGATGGATGGGAGCCAGGCAGCGGACGGCCAAGCCCGGACCGGGGAAGGGGTGTCGGAAGAGGATCTCCCGGGGAAGCTCCAGAAGCTCGCCCAGCGCCCGGACTTCGTCCTTGAAAAGAAGGCGGAGGGGCTCGATCAGGGTCATCTTCATCCGCTTGGGCAGCCCCCCCACATTGTGATGGCTCTTGATCACCGCAGGCCGGCCGTGGCCGGCCGCGGCGCTTTCGATGCAGTCGGGATAGAGGGTCCCCTGCGCCAGGAAGCGGACCGGTCCCAGCTTCCGGGCGGCCTCCTCGAAGACCTGGATGAACTCCCGTCCGATGATCTTCCGCTTCCGTTCCGGATCGGCCACACCCCGCAGCTTCGCCAGGAAGCGCGCCGACGCATCCACGACGTGGAGGGCAAAGCCCATCTGCTCGCCGAAGAGGTGGCGCACGTTCTCCAGTTCTCCCTGGCGGAGGAGGCCGTTGTCGACGAAGAGGCAGTGGAGCTGGTCGCCGATGGCCCGATGGAGCAGGGCTGCGGCGACGCTCGAATCGACTCCTCCGCTCAACCCCAGGATGACCTGCTCGCCTCCGACCTTTGCCCGGATTTCGGCGCAGCTCCGATCGAGAAAAGAGGAGAGCTTCCAGCTTGCCGGAGCGTGGCAGATCCGGAAGAGAAAGTTGGCGAAGATCTCCTTCCCCAGGTCGGTATGGGTCACCTCCGGATGGAACTGGAGGCCGTAGAGCCGGCGATCGGGGTCAGCGATCGCGGCATGGGGCTCTTCTTGGGTCCGCGCGAGAACGACGAAGCCCTTGGGTGGCCGCGATACCCGGTCGCCATGGCTATTCCAGACCGTCGAATGGCTGGGAAGCTCGGCAGAGAGGGGAGAAGAGGCGCGCCACTCGAGCGCGGCCCGCCCGTATTCGCCGGATTTCGCCCGCTCAACTTCGCCGCCCAGAATCCGGGTCATGACTTGGAGCCCATAGCAGATCCCAAGCACCGGAAGTCCGAGGGTGAAGATCGCCGGATCGGGCACGGGCGCCCCTTCTTGGGCGACACTCGAAGGTCCTCCGGAGAGGACGAGGCCCTTTACCCCCGGCCGGGCTAGAGCGCGAGCGGGGGTCTCGGGAGAGACGATCTCCGAGAAGACCCCCAGCTCCCGGATGCGGCGGGCGATGAGCTGGGTGTATTGCGAGCCGAAGTCGAGGATGATGATCCGGCTTTCGGCGTCGCCCTCGTCCGCCCGCAGCGCGGGCGCTTCTGCTTCGGGGGTCTTCGCCAAAGCGGTGGGAGGAGGCGACATCGGCTTAGCGGGTGCCCATCCCCACCGACTGCACCATCTGAAAGAGCTTGCCTTCGGATTGAATGCTTGGCGCGATGATCACCTCGGTTTCTTGAAATTCCCGGATCGTGGCCGCCCCTGCGTTCCCCATCGAGGTCATGAGGGCGCCCACGAGGTTTTGTGAGCCGTCATCCACCGTCGCCGGCCCGAAGAGAATCTGCCGCAAGGGGCCGCTGATCCCCATCTGAATCCGCGTCCCTCGGGGAAGATTCGCATGGGGTGTGGCCATGCCCCAGTGGCTTCCTCGACCCGGAGACTCTTCGGCCCGGGCGAACGCCGAGCCGATCATGGCGGCATCCCCCCCGCAGGCGATCGCCTTGCAGAGATCTCCTCCCCGGCGCATCCCGCCGTCGGTGATGATCGGGACGTAGCGCCCCGTCTTCTTGTAATAGGCGTCTCGCGCGGCGGCCGAGTCGACCGTAGCCGTGACCTGGGGTATCCGGAGCCCGAGCACTCCGCGCGAGGTGTAAGCCGCACCCGGCCCCACCCCGATCAGGACGCCGCTGACGCCGCACTCCATCAAGTCGAGGACGACGTCATAGGTGACCGCATTGCCGATGATGACCGGCGCCCGCATCTGGCGGCAGAAGGCCGAGAGGTCGAGGGAAGGGTACTGGCGGGAGATATGCTTGGCCGTGCTGACCGTCGACTGGATCAAGAAGAGATCGACCCCTACCTCCTGGGCGATGGCGCCGAACGCAAGGGCCTTTTGCGGAATCGCCGAGACGGCTGCGGGCACCCCCTGCGCCTTGATCTCCTCGATTCGCTTGGCGATCAGGCTCTCCTGGATCGGTGCCGAGTAGATCTTTTGCAGCAGCTCGGTCACCTTTCCCTGGTCCGCCGAGATGATTTCCTGGATGACCGCGCGGGGATCCTCGTAGCGTGTCTGCACCCCTTCGAGGTTGAGGATGCCGA
>JAQUAR010000056.1 GCA_028687155.1 Methylacidiphilaceae bacterium
CAAGGGCGGAAAAGAGTGCCGCCTCTCCCTTCCTCCCGCCTTCGACCCAAGAAAGGGCTGTTGCTCCCTCAAACAGATTCGGTATCATTCCAATTCACGAGCAGTCACGTCGATCGGCTCATGGAGGACTTATGATGACACTGTCAAGGGAAGCGGGGAATCAGGGGAAGGGAGAGCATCGGATCAGGCTGGCTCCCTCGATCCTCTCCGCGGATTTCAGCCGCTTAGCCGCCCACGCCCGCGAGGCAATCGAGAGCGGAGCCGATTGGCTTCACATCGACGTGATGGATGGACACTTCGTCCCGAACATCACGATCGGCCCACTCATTGTGGAGGCCCTCCACCCGCTGCGCGTCGAAACGGGAGCCCTCCTGGACGTGCATCTGATGATCGAAAACCCGGAACGGTATCTCGCGGATTTTGTCCGGGCGGGTGCCGACATCGTCACCGTGCACGTGGAAACCTGTCCCCATCTCCATCGAACGGTACAGGCGATCAAGGAATTAGGAGCAAAGGCGGGAGTCACGCTCAACCCGGCCACGCCGTTGGTCGCTCTTGAGGAGATCCTCCAGTACGTGGACTTGGTGCTCGTCATGTCGGTGAACCCGGGCTTCGGAGGCCAGGAGTATATTCCCGCCAGCACGGATAAGATCCGCCGGTTACACGGCATGCTGGGGGAGATCGGCTCCGAGGCTTGGCTCGAGGTTGACGGAGGGGTCAAGCCCGAAAACGCGGCGGAAATCGTCCGGGCGGGAGCGACTGTTCTCGTGGCCGGATCGGCCGTGTTCAAGGGCAAGGTAGCCGCCAACGTGGAGCGAATCTTGAACGCGGTGTCCGAAGCCAGGGCAGTGTGAATCGCCTCGCCTCGGATACAAATTACCCCCCGGTGGTCTCCCGCCGAGGGGCATAAATTTGGATTCCCATCCGGGAGCCGATTTTCCGGGGATTGGCGTTTCCCCTGGCTCCTCGGGGCTCGGAACCGCCGCATTCTTTCTACCTAATCCCTACCGAAGTGGCAAGCCCTCAAAGTCAGATCCGGCGGTCAGATCGCCCCGCCGGTAGTTTCGCATGGCCACCTGCTGCCTGGCGTGGGTGCCGCCGAACCATGTGCCAACCCGGTATTCGACCCATCCACTGACGGGCAGCACTCCTAGTTCGGAAGAAGCGTTCGCCCCCTCATACCAGATATCCAATTGATCGACCGAGGCAAAGATCCACGCGATGGGAACCGGATGTGTCAGGTTCGCCTCGACATGAAGGATCGAGCAGTCCTTTTTCCGCACCCAAAGTTTCCCTTTCAGGGCATTGATCACCCGATCGGCTCGGGAGCGGCATGGTGCGTCCGGCTTGGGTTCAAAGCCAAGGAGATAGACCCGCTGGCCATTCCAGACTCCTTCCCCTTCGAGATGGATCGCATAGCGGGGGAGGAGGTTGCGCATGGCCAGGACATCGCTCACCTGCTGCGCAGCCCGGGCTTCCCGAAGCTGCTGGCTGCTCAACTTTTGCACCGAGACCGTTCCCGCGGACGAATTCGGCACCAGCAGCAGGCCTTCCCCGGGCTTCACCATCATCCGGATCTCGTCCGTCTTCTTCGTATTGCCCAGGCTATCCAGTTGGTCGGTGCGGATCTCTTGGCAATACTCCAGCCGGAGCAGGAGCTGCTTCGCCTCGTCGTCCCGGGCGACGACCTCGTGAAGAATCTCTTCCAATCGGGGCTCGGCAACGGCTCGGACCGCCAGGAGGAGAACCGAGCAGAGGAGAAGCCATTGCCTTTTGCGCATCTGGTCCCTATCTTCCCAGAATGATACCTCACGTAAAACTTTTTATCCCCGGTCCGATTGAAGTCTCCCCAGAAACGCTCCAGGCGTTCGCGTCGCCGATGATCGGACATCGAAGCAAGGACTTTCAAGAGCTCTATGCGGATCTGCAGCCGAAATTACAGGCGCTCTTCTATACGCAGGCTCCCGTTTATTTCAGCACCAGCTCCGCCTGGGGCGTCATGGAAGCGGCGGTCCGCAACCTCACAAACAAGAAGGTGCTCTGCTGCGCCAACGGTGCCTTCTCCGACAAGTGGCATGATGTCGCGCTCCGCAGCGGCAAAGCCGCAGAGCAGCTCGCTTTCCCTTGGGGGACGCCGATCGATCCCGAAGCCGTCCGGCAAAAGCTCTCCACCGGCGAGTTCGATGCGCTTACGCTCATCCACAACGAGACCTCAACCGGCCTCATGAATCCGCTGCCCGAAATCGCGGCAGTGATGCGGGATTTTCCTGAGGTCGCCTTTATCGTGGATACCGTCTCTTCCTTCAGCGCCTTAAGGATCCCTTTCGACGAGTTGGGGATCGATGTGATGCTCGCCAGCACCCAGAAGGCGCTGGCGCTGCCGCCCGGAGCGGCTCTCTTCGCGGTCTCTACTCGGGCGCTGGCCAAGGCGGAGACTGTACCAGGACGCGGCTACTATTTCGACTTCATCGAGTTTCAGAAGAATCACGAGAAGAACATGACGCCGAGCACCCCTGCGATCGGCCACCTGTACGCCCTGCGGCAGAAGCTCGCGGAAATCGCTGCGGAGGGAATCGAGAAGCGCTACGCCCGCCACCGCGAGAATGCCGAAATCGTTCGCTCTTGGATCAAGGAACGGGGCTTTGCGCTCTTCCCCAAGGAAGGCTTTGCCTCTCTATCTCTTACTTGCGCTTCGAATGCGCGGAAAATCGATGTGGCGAAATGGATCCAAATCCTGCGAAGCCGCTTTCGGTGCGTGATCGACGGCGGTTATGGGAAGCTCAAGGGCCAGACCTTCCGCATCTCCCACATGGGGGACGAGACGCCAGAGACGGTTCGTCAGCTCCTCGAGCGGCTCGACGAGTGCTTGGCCGAACTCGGCTAATTCCTTCCTCTGCCGGGCACCCGGTTGCGGGCCGGGTGCCCGAAGGACCGGTCTTTTCTGCTAAGCCACCCAAAGGCCAACCTCGCTACCTCGGCTTCTCGCCGACGAGCAGCATCGCCGGGTGATCCATTGCGATCCCTCGCTCCGTCTGAAGCTTGCTGAGCTTTTGTTTGAGTACAGCGAGGATCCGCTCCCGCTGCTCCTCGCCCACTCCGGAAAGAAACCTTCCCGAACTGCTGGCCGAAAGAAACGTGATCACTTCCTCCGGGTCTTTCGCATAATCCGAAAAGGGGAGGATCTGGAAATCGACGATCCGGAATCCTGCCTGCTCGGCAAGAGTCCGGAGTTCGTTCTGACTCATCCGAAAAGGCGAGACGAAGAGATCGGCAGGCACCTCCCCCAACACTTCTCGAATCGAATCCCGGATCAGATCCCGCACCCGGGATGGCTGATCCTTACGCCCGGTGCTGATCCCGATCCTCCCCCCGGGCTTCAGGATCCGATCGATCTGTCGGAGGGTTTCCTCCTTCTTGTCGATCCAGTGGAAAACGTAGTTCATGTAGACGCGATCGAAAGAGCCGCTCGCGAAGGAGGAGAGGTTATCGGAGCCAGCAACCTCGAACGAGAGGCCAGCCGCCTCTCTTCGCTTCGCGATCGCGATCCGCTGAAAGGAAGGATCGATGCCCAGCACCTTCCCCTGTGGACCCACGAGCTTTGCCACATGCTGCGCGAGTCTTCCGGTTCCACAACCCAGATCCAAGACGGAATCGCCGGGTTCGATCGAGAGAAGCGAGATGAGCTTCTGCCCTTGGAGGAATTGCGGCGTGCTCACCGCCTCGTATTGGGTAGCGAGCTCCTCGGACTCCCTGGGGGGAGGAACCGCGGGAGCTGCTCCGAGGGAACTCAGGCAGGCTAGGACCCACGCGAGCGAAAGCAGCGTGGGGAGAAGGTTCCTGCAGGGACCTTGGTGTCGCATGGCGTAAAGCCGCTCTCGGCCGGTTTTCTCCGGGAAAACCGGCTCGGCCATTAATAGGCCTTTCCCATAAGGACCCAGTCATTCCCCGGCTTTCCGGTGAAAGGACAGATGCCTCTTTCCGAGGTCTGATCGAGAGGAATGCAACGAATCGTGACCTTCTGCTCTTCCTGGATCTTTTCTTCCAGCGCGACATCCCCCGCCCACGGGAGTTCGGCGAACCCCCCGTGAATCTCGGGCTTTTCCCGATCTCTCGGGGTAAAAAACTCGATAAACTCCTCGCGAGATGCGATCCGCCGGGTATGGGCCTTCCGAAAGGAGTCCGCCCGCTCCCAGAATCCGTTCTGGATCTCGGCCAAGGTTTGCTCCGCCCCTTCCACGAACTGCCGCACCGACAGGGAAAGGCGTTCCCGAGGCGATCGATCCCGCCGGCCGACCGAAAGCATTCCCGCCGCAACCTCCCGTGGGCCGATCTCGATACGGAGCGGAACCCCCTTTTTCACCCACTCCCAATTTTTGGAACCCCCGGGGAGCGGACGGGCGTCGATTTCGACGCGAAGCGGCTCTCCGGCATAACTCTTCTCCGCCAGTTCGGCAACCAGGCGCGCGCAGGCTTCCTCGACCGCCGCCCTCTCCTCCTCTCGCCGGATCAGCGGAAGAAGCACGATCTGCGTGGGCGCGACGCGCGGGGGGAGGGCCAGTCCATTGTCGTCGGAGTGGGCCATGATCAGGGTACCCACCAGCCGGGTGCTCACTCCCCAACTCGTCGTCCAGGCATGCTCCTGCCGGCCCTCCGGGGAAAGAAAGGAAATCCCGTTGGCACGAGCGAAATTCTGCCCCAAAAAATGCGAGGTACCCGCTTGGATCGCTTTGCGATCTTGGACGAGAACTTCGAGAGTCAAGGTCCGCACGGCCCCGGGGAATCGCTCGCGAGGGGTCTTCTCCCCTGCGACGGCCGGCAACGCGAGCATCTCGTGCAGGAATCCTTCGTAGAGCCGCAGCATGCGGAGCGCCTCCGCCTCGGCTTCCTCCGCAGCCTGGTGCGCCGTGTGCCCCTCCTGCCACAGAAACTCGCTGGTCCGCAGGAAGAGCCTCGGCCGCAGCTCCCAACGCACCACGTTGGCCCACTGGTTGATCCGCAACGGGAGATCTCGATACGATTGAATCCAGCGCGCAAAAGCCGCGCCGATGATCGTCTCCGAAGTCGGGCGGACGACCAGCGGCTCCGCGAGCGGCGCTCCCGGGACGAGGCGCCCCTCCGATACCTCCAACCGGTGATGGGTGACCACCGCGCATTCCTTGGCGAACCCCTCGACGTGCTCGGCCTCCTTTTCAAGAAAGCTCAACGGAATGAAGAGAGGGAAGTAGGCATTGCGGTGGCCGGCTGCCTTGATTCTCCGATCGAGCTCCCTCTGCATTCTCTCCCAGATTGCATATCCCCAGGGTTTGATGATCATGCAGCCGCGAACCTCGGAGTTCTCCGCTAAGTCCGCCGCCGCGATGACCTGCTGGTACCACTCGGGAAAATCTTCCTGGCGAGTTGGGGAAATGGCTGGCCGTTCTGTCATCTGAACCGTGGTCTGCTCCTCGCTCTACCTAATGCATTCCCTTCCTTGAGAACAAGCGCAATGGAGAAGAGCGCTTTCCCCTTCTTGCCAGAAACCGGCGCATTCCGCTATGGATATTCCGTGCCTACCGTGGCGATCGATGTTGCTTATGTTGCGGGTCTCGCGCGCCTTCGTCTCTCTCCGGAAGAGATCGAAACCTTCGGCAACCAGCTGGAGCAGGTGCTCGCGTATGTGAAGAAGTTGGAGGAGGTCGATGTCCAGGATGTCGTCCTTGCCGGCGAGGAGAAGGGATTTCAAAATCGGCTGCGGCCGGACCGGGCGCTCCCCGAGCTTTCGCCGAACGAGGCGATGGAAAACGCACCGCAACGAGGCAGCGGCCTCTTCCTCGTCCCCCGGATTCTCGAGTGAGCTTCGCCTTCGCCACGATCCATGAGCTGCGCAAGCAGCTCCTTGCCAAAGAGGTCCAACCCAAGGAAGTGGTCGAGTCGCTCCTCGATCGCATCTCCTCGGTCGATACCAGGATCAAGGCATATAATTACCTCCACCCGGAGCGCGCCCTCGAATCCGCCGAGAAAGCCGACGTCTCCCTGCCCTTGGGGGGAGTTCCCATCGCCGTAAAAGATCTCATCAGTGTTCGCGGCGAGCCCTGCACCTGCTCTTCCCGCTTGCTCGAAGGGTATATCGCTCCCTACGATGCGACCGTCATCGAGCGGCTGCGCAAGGCCGGGGCCATCCTTTTGGGGCGAACGAACATGGATGAATTCGCCATGGGCTCCTCCACCGAGAATTCCGCGTGGGGCGTTACCCGCAACCCTTGGGATCTTTCGCGCGTGCCGGGGGGGAGTAGCGGAGGCTCGGCTGCCGCCGTGGCGGCTCACGAAGCGATCGCCGCGCTGGGCAGCGACACGGGAGGATCGATCCGTCAGCCCGCCGCCTTCTGCGGCTGCGTCGGCCTGAAGCCGACCTACGGACGAGTCTCCCGCTACGGCCTGACCGCCTTCGCTTCGAGCCTCGACCAGATTGGACCACTGACCAAGACGGTCGCCGACGCGGCCCTGCTCCTGGAGAGCATTGCCGGGGCGGATCCTCGGGACAACACCTGCGAACCGGAGCCGGCGCCCTCGTTTTCCACCAAGCTCGGAGAGGAGATCCGAGGAATGACGCTGGGCGTTCCCAAGGAGTACTTCGTGAGCGGGATAGACCCGGAGGTGGAGGCCGCGATGCAAAAGGCGATCGCCCACCTCGAAGGACTGGGGGCGACCCTCCGCGAAATCTCCCTTCCTCACACCTCCTACTCGATCGCCACCTACTACCTCGTCGCCACCGCAGAAGCCTCGGCCAACCTGGCTCGCTTCGACGGCATGCGCTACGGAAGGCGCGCGCCTGGCTGCGACGACCTTCTGGAGACCTATGGACGAACTCGCGACGAAGGCTTCGGCCGAGAGGTGAAGCGCCGGATCCTCCTGGGAACCTATTCGCTCAGCTCCGGCTACTACGATGCCTACTACCTTCGGGCGCAAAAGGTGCGGATGCGGATCCGAGAGGATTTTATCATCGCGTTTCGCGATTGCCAGGCGATCGTGACCCCGACTTCTCCCCTCCCGGCCTTCCGCCTCGGCGAACGAACCGAGGATCCTCTCCAAATGTATCTGGCAGACATCTTCACTATCGCGGTCAACCTGGCGGGCCTCTGCGCGATCTCGCTGCCCTGCGGCTTTACCCGGTCGGGCCTGCCCATCGGGCTTCAAATCATCGGCCCGATGCGGAAGGAAGAGACAGTTCTCCAGGTGGCATATGCTTACGAGCAGAGCACCAGCTGGCATACCCTCCAGCCCTCTTTGGGATAGGGATAAGGATGCGCTCATGACGTACGAAGCGGTCATCGGTCTTGAGGTTCACGTCCAACTGAAGACGGAGACCAAGCTCTTTTGCGGATGCCGGAACGAGTTCGGTGCCGAGCCGAATAGCCACGTCTGCCCCGTCTGCCTGGGTCTTCCCGGTGCCCTCCCGGTTCCCAACGAGGAAGCGGTCATCCAGACGATCCTCACCGGACTCATGATGGGATCGTCGATCCGCGCGCGCGCCAAGTTCGACCGGAAGAACTACTTCTACCCGGACATGCCGAAGAACTATCAGATCTCTCAGTACGACCAGCCGTTCTGCCTGGGAGGGGGCGTCAACCTCCCTGTGCTCGCCTTCCCCAAGGATGCGCAAAAAGAGCCGCAGGCGCTCGCGGGCAAGAGAGTTCGGCTCGTGCGGATCCACTTGGAGGAGGACGTAGGAAAGTCGTTCCACCTGGAGAACTGTAGCGGGATCGACTTCAAC
>JAQUAR010000057.1:0-5184 GCA_028687155.1 Methylacidiphilaceae bacterium
CTGGCGACTGGTGATGGAGGAAGACGCCGAGGGCCGCTGGACGCTACGTTCGGACATTTCGACGGAGGAGGCTCCTATTGCGATCCAGCGGCTTCTGCATCGTACGATCCGCAAGGTCACGGAGGATCTGGAGCGCCTCTCCTTCCATACGGCGATCGCGCAGATGATGATTCTGGTCAATGCTCTGACGCGCCAGCCGGTCCCATCCCGGCCCGCTCTCGAGACGCTGATCCTGCTCCTTTCGCCCTTCGCTCCCCATCTCTGCGAAGAACTCTGGTCGGTGCTGGGTCATCCCGAGTCCCTGGCCTATGCCTCATGGCCGGAAGCCGATCCCCGGCTCCTGACCGAGGAGGAGGCGGAATGGGTCATCCAGGTCAACGGCAAGGTTCGGAGCCGGATGACGGCGGCGCGGGATCTCGGTCAGGAGGAAGCCGAATCCCTGGCACGCCAGCGATCGGAGATCGAGTTATGGCTCGACGGAAAGCCCGTGCAGAAGGTGATCTTCGTTCCTGGGAAGCTCCTGAACTTCGTACTAGGCCGGGAGTGAACCCGGCTTCTGATTCCGGATCGATTCGAACTTCCCTCTTCCTCGTCAGGAGGCTTGCGAGACCGACGAGAAGGTGAACTCCTTGGCGACTAGCGCGGGTACCCGCGCGGGGAGATCGTCGACCTCCGATCCTACGGTAGCCTCGGGCTTTCCGAGAGCCAGGGCATTCTTGAGAAGGGTCACCGGGCTTTCGTTGAAACGAAAGTTGTTCACCGGGTGGGCGATCTTCCCCTTCTCGATCCAAAAGGTCCCATCGCGGGTGAGCCCAGTGAGCAGGAGCGTGCGAGGATCGACCGTTCGGATATACCAGAGTCGGGTCACGAGCACGCCTCGATCGATGCGCTGGATCAGCTCTTCGGTCGAGCGGTCGCTGCCGGAGAGGAGCAGATTGGTTGGCTCGGGAACCGTGGGTGCCTTCTTCTCTTGCGCCCAAAAACGAGAGCGAATCAACTCTTGGAGCTTGCCCTGGTTGATCCAGACCCTGGGTGTTGCCGGAAGACCGTCGGTCGAATAGATCGAGCCGGGAGCCACCGGGTCTTCCGGATCGGAGCGGAGCGAAATCAGATCCGAGAAGAGCGATTCTCCCAAAACCGTTCCTCCTCCCGGGCGAGAAAGAAAGCTGCGCCCCTCGTCCGCGGGACGGGCGTGGAGCGAAAATAAGAGCATGCCGACCAGGTCGCATACGGCCGAAGGCTCGAGCAGGACGGTGTAACTGCCCGGTGCAAGAGGCTCTGGATGGCGCGAGCGGAGCGCCTTCTCCATTGCCCGTTCGACGAGGACGGGGAGGGAGATCTCACTGGGAGAATAGGCCGCGCTCGCTGCCCAGCCCGCGCCCTCTCCGTCCCGCGTGCGGGCCGAGACCGTATATTGCAGGCGAGTCGCCTGCTGGAAGACCCAAAGGCCGGTCGTGGCCATATACGCCGAAAAGCTGCTTTCTCATTCTAGGAAAGCCGCTCCGACGACTCGCTTGGCTTGCGCCGCGGCGAGGACCGTCTGCCCCTGTTCTGCGAGATCCTTCGCCGAGAGGCGGGCTGCCTCAGGGGAATAACCCTTGGCGGGAGGATAGGTCTCTGCTCCCGGCGGGGGGAGAAATTCCGGATCTTCCGGAGAAACGCGAGCGACTTCCTCCGAACGGCGGACGAGGGAGGCAAGGTCGTTGGGATCCGCCTTGTTTCCCGCTGCTTCCCCTCTCCGTTTCCCGAAGGAGGATTCGACGCGGCAATGGAAGCCTTCGTCCTCTCCGTCCGTTGTGACCGTGTTGCAGGCGAGGCGTACATTGAGCCGGCTCCAGCCGGAAATCTCGGCTACGGCGGTTTCCGCTCGGGAATAGGAGAGAAGTTTGGTTCCGAGCTCCCGGGCCTCCCCTTCCGACAGAATCATGTGCCCCTCCCGGTGTTGAGGATCTGGATTCCCCGGAAGCGGGCTGGCACGGCTCCATGCGAGACGGGTGCGGATTGGACCGGCTGGCCCTTGCCGCAGGAGAGCGTTCCGCCGAGCCAGTATTCCTTTACCCCGCCGAGCCCATCGCAAGCATTCCAGAAGGGGACCGTCGTACTCTGATAGGCAACATCACGGAGCATCTCGCCGATCTTCCCCTTACGGATCTCATAGAAGAGCTGTCCGCCGAACTGAAAGTTCTTGCGCTGTTGATCGATGCTCCAGCTTCCGTCCCCGACGATATAGATCCCGTCCTCGACGCCCGCGATCAACTCCTCGAGGGAGACATCCTGTTGCGAGGGCTGTAGAGAGATGTTGGGCATGCGCTGGATCGGAAAGTAGGCGTGCCCTTCTGCGAAGGAGCAGGCGTTGGAGTGCGGAAGGCCGATCCAGTGGGACTGGCCGATGGCCATCTGAAAATTTTCAAACCGCCCGCGGGAGATGATCGGGAATCGAGCGTAACGAGCCGGCATCCCGTCATCGTCGTAGGCCGCCGTGGCAAGGCCTCCCGGCTGATCGCGGTCGGCCATCACCGTGACGATCTCGCTGGCAAAGTGCAAATGGCCCCGGTCGGAGGGCTTGACAAATGTCGTGCCGGCAAAACCCGCCTCGTAGCCGAACGCGCGGTCGAGTTCGGTGGAGTGGCCGATGGTCTCGTGGAGGGTAAGCCATAGGTTGGTAGGATGGAGAACCAGGTCCTTCTTGCCTGCGGCGACAGATTTGGCCTTGAGTTTTCGGCTCGCATCCTCGGCCGCCTGACCTGCCTCCTGCTTCCAGTCGTGCGAACGGATATATTCATAACCGGCTGCCCGCGGCGGAAGGAAACTGGAGCGGTTGGCAAAGCGCCCGGTGCCTGGATCGGTTGCGGTAACGGTGAGACGCGGATAGGTGCGGAAAAAGAGCTGCTCGAGAAAAGAGCCGCCGCTCGAGGCAAAAAACTTGTCCTGCCGGACGAAGAGGAAAAAGCTTCGGCAGAAAGGAGCGCCCGCCGCCCTGGCCGCCGCATTGATTCCGAGGAGCTCCTCCGCCTTTTGATCCAAGGGGACGGAGAAAGGATCCTGCTCGATCGGCACGCGCCAACGGTCGATCCTCGATTCGACCCGCTCCAGTTCGACCCGTTGCGTCGCCAGAGCACGGTTGGCTTTCGCCATCTCCACCGCGCTGCGCGAGCACGCGCTCGCGTGCGCTGGGTCGAGCACGCTTGTGGAGCTGAATCCCCAAACGCCGTTCACAAGGACCCGCACCCCGAGACCGCTGCTGGCGGAGACCTCGACGTTCTCGATTCGGTCTTCCCGAGCGGAGAGTACTTCGGATTCGGAAAAAAGGACGCGAACGTCTGCGTATCCGGCACCCGCGGTTCTGGCCGCATCCAGCGCGGCCTCCGCGAGCCGGGCGACTTCTTCCCGACGGGAAGGTTCTCCTTCCGACGTTGCGGCGGCCAGCGGCGCGCCGCCTCCGAGGAGGCCGGCAGCCAGACTTTGCAGGAATTTTCTGCGGGAGATGCTCATGCTATGCTGGACCTATCCTGGATTTACCCATAGCAAGGGCGCCTGGGTCGCGGCAAGGGCGGCGTTGCTCGGACAAGGCATCGGCGGGCCATGGGCGGCGCCGCCTGCAGCGAAAAAGGCTGCCGTTGCCGGCGGCCGTGATAAAAGAAGGAGAGGGAGGGAGACAAGAAGTGAATACCGATGCGGAAAGCTGGCTTGCCGAACACGAGGAAGACCTCTGTGCGTTTCTCGCGGAGATCGTGCGCATTCCGACCGTGAATCCCCCGGGGGAACATTACACGGATCTAATCGAGAGATTAGAAGCCAAGCTTCGGGAGATAGGCCTTTCCACGGAGATTGTAACGGTTCCCCGGGAGATTGTCGCCCAAACTCTCCGGGGGGACTCGGCGGACTTTCCCCGTCACAATCTGGTCGGACGCTGGGATGTTGGCGCGAAAGCGACCGTCCAGTTCAACTCCCACTACGACGTCGTTCCCGCGGCGGGAATCTGGAAGCATCCTCCCTTTTCGGGTAAGCGCGAGGGCGGCTGGTTGTTCGGCCGTGGAACCGCCGACATGAAAGGCTCGCTGGTCGCAAGCCTCTTTGCGGTGGAGGCGTTGCGGCGGACGGCGCTCAAACCCCGTGTCAACGTGGAGTTGGCTTTCGTGGCCGATGAGGAAATCGGCGGAGAACTCGGCACGGGCTATCTCGTCAGCCAGCGGAGGAGAACTCCGGATTTTGCCATCGTTTGCGAAGGGGGGTCTTCGGGTAAGATCGGCATCGGCCACAATGGCATCGTTCAGTGGGAAGTGACGGTGCTCGGCAAAGGAGGCCACTCCGCCTATCCGAGCCGGACCGTGAATGCCTTCGAGGAGATGATCGCGCTTGTCTCGCGCATCGAGCCGGAGATCAAGCGGACTCTGGCCGATCCTCGCAAGCGCTTTGCGACTCCGTCGGGCGAGGAACTCGAGCCCGTGGTCAATCTGGGGGGGGTCTTTGGCCCCGGGAAGGCGGCAAAGGTGAATATCATTCCGGGAGAGGCGAGCTTCACGGTCGATCGGAGACTCACTCCGTCCGAGGAGCTGGCCGTGGTCGAGCGGGAGCTGCGCGAGATCATCCAATCGGCCGGCGCGAAATGCCGCATGGGGATACGGATTCGGAAGATTCATACGACGGCCCCGTGTGCTCTCTCTGCCCGCACCGCCTTGCCTCAGGCGTTCCGAAGAGCCGTGCAAGGGGTGCGGGGAGGGCGCGCGCACTTCACCGTGAACCGGGGCGCGACCGACATGCACTACTATGCGCGCAAACGAGGGATCGACACGATCGGCTACGGGGTTGAAGGGAAAAACATCCATGCCATTGAGGAGCGAATCTCCGTTACGGAGCTGGTAACTACCGCCAAAGTGTACGCTCGATTCCTGCACGATTTTGTGCCGGGCTCCCGGGAAGGCGGATAGGCGGTCGGATGAGGAACCTTCGTAGCCCAGAAAGCGGTAGGGAAGGAGCTGGTTTACGCGATCAGGCAAGCTTGCCGGAGGCTTTTCTTTGGGTAAGGGGGTGCTACCGCCTTCTGCTTTTTCTGGGCACGGCGCTCGTCTGCCTGTCGCGGGCTTATCCGCAACAGCATCCATTCGAAGCGGGCGTTGGGGTCGTCTACGCTCCCGGGCACGCCTTCATCCTGAAAGCGCCCGAGGGATGGATTCTCGATCGGGG
>JAQUAR010000057.1:5194-7679 GCA_028687155.1 Methylacidiphilaceae bacterium
TCCGAGGCAATGGTCGATGGGAGCCGGTCTTCTATCCGGTCGGTTTCACGGCGAAAGACACCCCCACGCTCATCTGGGCGGGCTCGAAACGCACCGAATCGGGGAGAGGCAGCCGAATCGAAAGTCTCTTGGAGGAGATGGCGCAGTCGTTGTTGCCCCCTCGCGGAGAGGGGGTCAAGGCCGTTCCCGTGGAGGAGGCCCGAGTCGGGAAAGGTTTCCATGCGCAGATCTACGACCTGCTTTCAGAGTCGCAAAGAGAATCGTTCTTCGAGAGGGTGGCTTGTATCCCGAGCGCGACGACGATCGACTATGTGGTCCTCAGGGCAAAGGACAAGGGTTTCTATGAGAGATCTCTCTCCTCTTTTAGCGCGATCGTGAAGTCCTACATTCCCTTTCGGGGAGGAACCGTTTACATCCCAAGATGAGGCGGGCGCTGGAGGAACGGGAGGGAGCTTGTGGAAGGCACGCTGGGAATCGAAGGAGGAGGTACCAAGACGACCTGGATTTTCCTGGATTCAGGAGGAGAGGTACGCCGGCAAGGCCTGGCCGGGCCGGGAAATGTCAGCCTGCTGCAGGAGGGCGAGATCCGGAAGCTGCTTGCCGGGATTCGGTCGGAGGCGGGAGGGGAGGTCCATTCCATCGGAGCGGCTTTTGCGGGCTGCCGTCTGCCGGCGCAGCGACAGCCGATTGCGGAGATGCTCCGCGCCTTGTGGCCATCGGCGGTCCGCGTCGTAGTCGCCGAAGATGCCCGTTCGGCCTTTGCGGCTGCATTCGGTGCCGGGGAGGGAATTATCGTCATCGCGGGAACGGGCTCGAACGTTCTGGGGTATCGGGAAGGGCGCTGGGCGCGAGCCGGAGGCTGGGGACACATCTTGGGGGATCCGGGCAGCGCCTACGACTTGGCCCACATCGGTCTCCAGCGCATCTATGACGCCTTCGATGCCACGGGGGAGGTCGTGCCGCTGGGCATGGCCTTTCTGCAGACGACAGGCCAGAACGGCTTGGATGAGCTCTTCTTCCATATCCTTTCCGATCCTTCGAAGGATCGGATCGCGGCACTCGCTCCCTGTGTTCTGGAGCGGGCGGCGGAGGGAGATCCTCTTGCGGTCGACATCGTGCGATCCCGCTCGTGCCTTCTGGCCGATGAGGTCGGACATGTGGCAGAAAGGCTCCAGTTCGAGCGGCCGAAGCTCGCCTTGATTGGCGGACTCTTCGAGCACAACGAGGCCTACGCGAAGCTCTTCGGCGAGGTGGTGCGTTCCCGGTTCGCGGTCCGCGAGATTTTTGTCTCTCGCATTCCGGGAGCGCTGGGTGCGGCCCGGCTGGTCGACGACGGAGCCGGCGCCTCTCTTGTGGGCAAGGCGATACCCGGACCGCGCATCGCGCGGGAAATCTCCGCTTCCCTGGGGGATGCGCTCACCGAAGAAAGAAACCCTCGCTCTCGATTTCTCGATCGCAAATCTGTCCCAGAGCTTGTCGAGCTCTTTCTCTCCGAAGAGCGCTTCGTCGAGCAGGCACTCCGAGACCGCAAAGAGGCGCTCGTGACCGTGGCAGAGGCGGTAGCGACGGCCTTGGTGCAAGGAAAACGGCTCTTTTACGTCGGTGCCGGAACGAGTGGGCGCCTGGGGGCGCTCGATGCGAGCGAAATCCCGCCCACCTTTGGCGTCTCTTCGGATCTCGTGCAAGCCATCATGGCGGGAGGATCGGAAGCATTCTTCCGGAGCCGCGAAGGGGCGGAAGACGATCGCGGGGCGGGGGCGCGCAGTGTCGTCGAGCGCGGGGTGAGCGAGGGAGACATCGTCTGCGGGATCACCGCGAGCGGTCGGACCCCCTTTGTTTTGGGGGCGCTAGAGCAAGCGGCATCCATCGGAGCCCTTCCGATCCTTTTGAGCTGCAACCCTCGCCGTCCCGCTATCCCCTTTGTCCGTTTCTCGATCGATCTGCCCACCGGCCCGGAAATCGTGGCCGGCTCGACCCGCCTCAAAGCGGGGACGGCAACGAAGCTGGTATTGAACGCGCTATCGACCATCGCAATGATTCGGACCAACCGGGTTCGGGACAATCTGATGGTCAACGTGCAACCAAGCAGCGAAAAGCTTCGCCATCGCGCCCTTCGTCTCGTCATGGAACTGGTTCCCTGCGGTGAGGGGGAAGCCCTGGATCGCTTGGAGCGAGCGCAATGGCGGGTGGCCGCCGCCATCGACCTGCCAAAGCCATTTCCGGGAGATGGAGAGCGCGCGCTTTAGCGCTGGATCGAGGGCATGGGCGGCAGTCCCTGCCGGGGGCAGAGAGAGAGGAGCTCGCAGTGGAGGCAATCCGGCTTGCGGGAGCGGCAACGCGCTCGCCCGTGAAAGATCAGGCGGTTGCTGAACGCGATCCATTCCCTTCGGGGAATCCGCTGCATCAGGTCCACCTCGATCCGCTCCGGATGCTTCTGATCGGCGAGGCCGAGCCGGTAGGAGACACGCGCGACCTGGGTGTTGAC
>JAQUAR010000058.1 GCA_028687155.1 Methylacidiphilaceae bacterium
TTCCCGATACTGCTGCCGCGCCCGCCGTTCAATCTCCTTCAAATGCTGGACGAACCGGTCCCATCGCTGCTCTTCAAGCGACTGCGCTTGCTGGACCTCGGGGCTGCTCCGCAGCACCACTCGCATGTCGGCCCCTCCTCCGCTCGGAGCGGGCGCCGCAAAGGGGAGAGGTGCGGTCGGGACAAAGTTCCACGATCCATCCGCTCCCGGCGTTGCCACCGCCTTCCAGGCAAACGGAAACGGAGTCCCGGGGGTCAGGGAAGCCAGCGGCTTCTTGCGGTGGAAGAGATACTCCTGGCCCGGGGCCTGATCCTGCGTCAGAATCAGATCCTTCAGGTGCCGGCGAGCCCACGGGCGCTCCGGGGAGGGAATCTCGCTCAACCGTTTTGTCAGGTTGGCCGCGTCCAAGTCGGCAACGGGCACCCAATACTGATCATTTTCGGCCACGACATTGGCGTCGTAAGCAAGGTTCCAGGAGCCATCCGCGCCCTTCTGCTCCTCGCTCGACTTGAGAGAGACCAGGGTGATCCCCTTCGGGAGTTCTTTCCGGAGAGCCGCCTCCGCCTCGGCGAGGGTCGGCTTCTTTTCGGGAGGAGGCTCTTCTCTTTTCTCTAGGAGAGGGGGACCATCGGATCCGGCCGTCGCACTCGCTTTGTCCAGCGGGCCTTTCGGGCCGAACAACCCGGCGAGGAACGGGCCGAGCGTCAGAAACGACCCGACACCCAGAAGGCAGAGCCCCGCAACCAGCAAAAACAAGAAAAGCAGCTTCCTTCGGCTTCCCGCCCTTCTCCTTCGAACCGGCAACAGTTCGCTGCCGCATTCCGGACAGACGAAGGATGCTCCTTGCGGGAGCTCGACATAGGTTCCGCCCAGGGAACACTCCCCAACGTTGGGACATTTCCCTTTTTGGGTGCCACCGGATGCGGTCTTGCGGGAAGAGGGGGGAACGCCCGCGTCCCCATTCGAAGGGGAGGCCGTCGGTCGCGATCTCGGTTTTACCTCCGCATCGGGATCAATCAGATCGCTCATGCGCCTCCTGGATCCGGAAAACCCCTGTAGTTTCCCTCATCTCGCCGCTTTTGTCAAAGACCCCGTCCCCCGATTCACGGCCCCGGGGAAGAGGTGGGTGGCTTCCCCCGGACGATCCAGAGTTCGACGCGGCGATTCTTCTCCCGACCCTCCTCCGTATCGTTGGAAGCAACCGGCATCTGGTCTCCCTCGCCAGCGGTCGCCGCAACCGGGATACCCAGGACGCGAAGCGCCTGCCCGACACTCTGTGCCCGCTCGACCGAGAGGCGCAGGTTGTAGGCGCGATCGCCCACGTTGTCCGTAAAACCGACCAACAGGACCGCTTCGCCCTTCTCCTCCTTCCCTTCCATCAGCTTCGCCAGCCGCCGGATGTCCACGAGCGCCTTATTATCCAGCTCGGCACTCCCAGTCCGAAAACGAACGTCGAAAGCCACCCGGTTTCCTTCCTTGACGAGATCCCGGTAGCCGGCCGGAGCATCCCGGGGGATCTCCCCGGCGGGTTGAATCAACGACTCCGCCCCCGCCTCGGTCTTCGTCGCGGCTCCCACGAATCCCGTTTTCTGCACCTGCTGCTGCCCCCGATCGGAAAGGACGAACTGGACGAACGCATCCACATCGGGGTTCCTTCCGCTTCCCCTCGTGTAGAGGTAGAGCCGAGTCGAAAGCAGATAGGCCTCCGATTCGAGCGATGCGAAGCTCGGGGCGAGCGGATGGGTCCCCTTCTCGTAAAGGGCGAGCGCCTTGCACGCCCCGATGTGGGGAAAGTCGACCATCCCCAGCGCTTGCGCATCGCCTGCGACCCGGGACGAGATCTCCGCTCCGCCTTCCCGGCGGGCGATGTTGCCCGACGCGGGCGACCCTGCCATCACCCGCCGGGAGAAGAGCTGCCAGCTTCCCGAACTATCGGGAGGAGCAGAGAGGACAACCTTGGCTTGCGGGAAACCGAGGTACCTCGCATCCGCAACCTCTCCTCCGAAGAGCTTGCGAAGCTCCCCCAGAGAGAGCTTCGAAACGGGACTCGCCGGTGAGACGATGGCCGCGATGCCGCTCACCCCGATCACATGTTCCGAGTCGGGCGCCGTGATGTTGATCCCTCTGCCGAAGAGCGCTGCTTCGTCGGGCGTAATCTTTCGGAAGGCCATCGCCACTTGTGCGGCGCCAGCCGCCAGGTCCTTCCATCCATCGGAGGTACTCGAGAGAACGAGTCGAACGGAAAGCTCCTCGCTCCCGTTCGCCGACTTCCCTACCACTGCGACCGACCGGCCGTCTTTCCCTTTCCGGATTGCTACTCCCCTCAACCGGAGATCGTCCGAAAGGAACGCCAGTACCAGATCGGGAACGAGCTTCTCCCCCAAGATCCGGGAGCCGGAGACGGTGAAAAGAGTCCTTTCGAGAACCCGGGGGGGGATCTCGGGGGGCGGCGGCGGCTCGGACGGAGGAGCAGCGGTGCGCTGCGGCTCTCCTCGAAAGGAGAGCCAGAGCCCCGCCCCGGTCGCAACCAACAAGAGGAACAGCAGGAAGAGAAAGACCTTCCACTTTCCCCTCTTCCTCGGCCGACGAAGAACCTCTTCCTCCGGCACCAAGGGTGTCCCACAGTCCGGGCAGAGGAAATCCTTCCCTTCGGGAATCTCAATGATCTGGCGCGTATCCGCGCGCGACGGACAGTTTCCGTAATTCTGGCAGAGACCTCTTCGCGCCGGCATAGCTCAGCCGCTTTCTCTTCCGGCAGGGAAGGCTCTCATCCTTCTCCGCGGATAAGCTTGACCGCCCTCCGTCCCCATTCCGGAAAGGACTTCCCTCGAGGATCGGTGGGCGGCAGTTGACGCGCGAGCTCATTGACCAGGGAGACCACCTTTTGCGTCAACTCGGTCCGTTTCGGCTCCCGGCGCAGCTCGGGATCGACCAGCTGCTTGCCCACCGCCTCCTCCAGCGTCAAGGCCTTCGGCTCCGGAACATTAGCCAACGTCTCGGGAATCGTCGTCCCTTCCAGGAAGACCGGTGTCTCAAACCCATACTCGTCCTTCGTCAGGATCGCCAACTCCTGCGTCCCCTGCTCATTTTCCCGGCTGGCGATCAATCCCAGGACGCTGCCGAGCAGAAGATAGGGTGCGATCCGTTCCTGCAGCTCACCCCGGCTCGGAAGGAAAAGGCTCGGGAGCGCCTGGCCGTCCTCCTCGATATGCAGCTCCATCCGTGCCCGCGCCGGATTCGGACCGTTCATCCGCTCAAGATACCGAGCCCGGAGAAAGGAGAGCAGTTGGACGACGCGCAACGGGAAGAGGTTGGTGACGCTGGTCAAAATGATCTCATTGGATCTGCTTCCGTCCAGAAATTCGCGAGCCGTCGTCTGCACGCACTCCCAGAACACCTCCCGTAGCATCTTCCCGAAGTCTTCCGCCTCCGGCGCTTTGGGGAGAATGACCGTGAAGCTCGATACGCAGATTTGCGCCCCCGAATTGATCCCGGGAGCCGATCGCTTGATTTCGTCCGGGCTGTAGATCAGGTAGTTGCCAGCCGCCTTGACGATCCCATCGATGAAGAGCCTGAGCGCCTGCCGATCCCCATACCGGTCGCGCAGCTTATCAATGATGCTGACACCGATCAGCTTCTCCTTGCTGCTCTCGATCAGGTTGTTGTGAGAGATCTTCGCATTCTCCATGCACTGGTTCTCGAGAACATCCAGGAAGGTCGTCTTGTTGATTCGCTCGTTGAAGGTACGAAACTCGAGCTTGTCTCCCAGCAACGCCACGAGGGCCGAGCGAACCCGCTGCGTCTGGGTGAGCTGCTCCCGGGCATCCTTCGTCAACCTCCGCGTCACGCTCCGGACGAGTTCCGGATCGTAGAACCGGATGATCTGCTGCCGGTAATCGACCTTGCTGTTGTCATCGCCGCAGCGCTCGGCGATCTGCTCCTCGAAGTTCTTGACCGCCTCGGCGATCATGGCCGAACTCCGGTCGAGCTCGGCTTTGAGCTGGGTGATCTCCTCCAACAGAACCGGAGTGAACTTCTTGGCAAACTGCCAGCCTTCGATGCGCGTCCGGCAGGCGTAGAGATCCTGGAGGGTCAAGGCGCACGTGTCGAAGAGGCGCTTTCTCTTTCCAAACATGTCGGAGATGACCCCGACCTTCACCCACTCCTTCTCCTGCTCCTTGAGCTTCTTGGCGAGGGCTTCCTCCTGAGGCTTGGCCTTCGCCACATCGTCATCGAAGCGCTCGAAGCGGCTGCGCAAATAGCTGATCACGGCACCGACCAGCGCGCTGATCTCATGAACGGAGCGGACTCCATCGCGCCAGTTGCCGAACAGCTCTCTTTCGAGCTTCTGACGGACCTCGCGCGCCCGCTCCCGGGCGGAGGCCGACACCGTTTGATAAAAGGCTTTGACGCCATGCCCGCGGTACTGGTCGCTGAAACGGACCTCGAGCCTTCCTTTCAGGCTGTCGAGCCACTTCGCGCCGTCCTCTCTCTCCTCGATTTCCTGCTTGAACGCCCCGGTAACGGTCATCCAGTATCGGCCGATCGGCTGCCACCGGCCCTGCGTCCCGTCGGCCTCCAACACCGGAGCGGATAGGATCAGGTGCTCGTCGGAGAGAAGCCATCGCTCGAGCTGCTCGGGCGCACTGACATAGCTCATCAAGTCGACGTTCTTGGCATTCGGGAGGTAGCCCTCGGTCTCCGACCAGTTGTTGTATCGGAGTTGAAGCGCCGCTTGCAGGGCAAACTGATAGGCAAGATATTCGGCAATCTCCTCTTCCGGGACGGCAATCCGCTTCACCCCGAAGGCGAGCCACCTCTTCGACCTTACCCCGACGTTCGTCCCGGGAATCGTCTCGGGATTCCCATCCCCGTTTTCGGCATTCTCCTGCCGGGCAAGGCTCGCCCAATTGACTTTTCGGACCGTAACAATTTTCTGGTAGAGAAAATCCGCCACGACATTCGGAATATCATCGACGCCGAGCGCCAGCCCGTTCTCGTTGTGGGTAGTGAAGAGGTAGGCTCCGTTGAACGGGGTCTGAAGACCGGTCATCTTGCTCCCGTCCCCGGCGAGGTTGCAGGGAACGAATTTCCCCACACTCAAGGCGTTCAGTTCCGCCAGCGCCGCATAGCCGTTGGCGTGGTAGTTTCCCGTATTCCAATTGGGCTTGGGGTGCTCTTCGGGAAGGAGAAGATAGCCGATGATTCGATACTGCAGGGAGTCCGGGAAGAGGCGCCGGATCTGGCAGAGCGTGTCGACGATCGTTCCACTCCCCGTTCCTCCCGCGAGTCCGGTGCAGACATGAAAGGTGACGCCCGTCTCCCCGCCTGACTGGAGTTCCCGTACTTGGGAGGTCAGCCGGTCGCAGAACTCCGTCGCATGGTTGGCGAAGAGAAATCGGCCGAGCCTCCGCTTCTGCCCACCGATCGCATCTCCCACGATTCCGCCCAGGATGTCGTTCCAGATCCCCCGGTCGCCGATCCAAGGCCGGATGCCCGGATAGTTGGTCAGGTTCTCCAGAATCGAGGAGAGGTTGGCGCACCGGATGTGGAGCTGGCTGTTGGGTCCGAGCTGGACGCTCTGCCCCAGGATTTTCCAGGTCGGATCGTCGAGCCGCATCAGCTCGTCGCTCGAATCGACGTAGAGGTACCCGACGTTGACGTCTTTCGGGCTCACGCTCCGAAATTCCTGGAAGATCGTTTTCCGGACCGCGCGGATGATTTTTCCTCCCGTCCCGCCGAGGCCAAGGATCATGTGGTTGGGATTCATCGATCAGTCTGCGTGCTACGCTACATTAGGTTATGATTAACGCTGTCGGACGCGCTCTGCTGCAACTCGTTTCGCCGGTAGAAGCTTTCCCTCCTCGTCATCGGGATGAAACCCTCTCCACGAGAGCAGAATCGACCGCTGCCGAGGGATAGTCTCAATCGAATGACCCGTAGGTGGAAAAAAAGCAATCCCTTTTCCCGCTCCGTGGAGAAAGCTTCTTCCCTTCCGGAAGGGAGAAGCGCTCGGTCTGTCCGAAGACCGGGAGGAAGCAGATGGTAACGCCAACGTCTTGACTCACCCCACCCGAGGTTCATACAAGCCAAAGACCCCGCTATGCTCCTCGACCTCCTCGCGGTCACGACCTCCTGCATCCTTCTCTTCCTTGTCGAGGCGACCGGAAAGTTCGTTGTGGCGTGTGCGGTGGCCGTCCTTTTGGCCGGCGGCTGCTGGTGGCTCGCGAGCAATTACACCAAGCTCTGGAATCTTCTCTTTCACGCCAACCCGGTTCATCACCTCTTTTGCGGGATCGCCGCCCTCGCTACCTTGGCGACCGTCCTTCTCTTCTTCGCCCTGAGCCAGGCGAAGACCGCGGGCGAGAAGTTCGTTAGCCTCTGGGCGGCCACCCTCCAGGCCAATCAAGCCTGGAAAACGGCCACGTTCCAAGATGCCCGCAAAACCGTCTGGCAGCTCGGCCAGGAGTCACACGATCCGGCCATCTGGTACGACCGGAATGGAGGCCCGATCGTCCCTCTCGACAACCCGAAGACGAAGTTCGTGGTTGCCAAGGTCTATGCAAACAGCGCCGCCCGCAACTTCCAGCGGTTGCACCCTTTCCTAAGCTGGATTCTCTCCGTCCGGGTCGGCGCCGCTGAAGAGGCGGTTTCCCGAGACGTGCAGCAGTACCTGAGCGTCCCCGGCAACGGGATCTATCCAGACACCAGGGCGATCGGGATCGTCGCGGAATATGTGAAGCGGGAACTCGACCAGCAGACGCCGAAGCTTGTTCCCCGGCTGCGGCTCATCCTCCTGCTTCTCTTCCTCGCGGTCCAGTCGGTGCCCTTCACGATGATCGGTTGGGCCGCCTACGAGGATATCCACGTCCGCACCTGACGCCCGTCCGCCCGGGCTAATTCTCAAGGACGAAGCGAATCGGGACCATCACGTAGGATTCAACGGGCATCCCACCCATGGTCGCCGCCCGAAAGCGCCACCGGCGGACCGCGTCGAGCGCCGCGCGATCGAGCGGACCAAACCCCGAGCTTCGACTCAACGCAACCGACTCCGCCGTTCCACGAGGAGAGACCAGCACCTTCACCACCACCGTACCCTGCTCGCCCTTGCAGCGGCATTCTTCCGGATAGGGCGGCGGCGGATTGCGGAGGTAGTCCGGCTGGGCACTGCTGGTGCCGCTGGCGCGTCGCAAGGTGATCGCATCCTGCCCTCTTCCCGCGACACCCTTCCCTTGTGCCGCCAGCAAATGGGCTTTTCGCGGAGCCTTCTCCGGCTCCTTCTGCACCGCCGTCCGGAGCGGCGGCTTCTGGACGACCGCCTGCGACATCTCCTCGGGAGCTGTCTGGGCGACCGGCTCGGGCTGCGAAAGAGGCTCCGGCTTCGCCTCCGGTTCCGACGCCCCTTCCACCAGGTCTACGGCAACCGAGTTCTCCCCCTGCGCCATCCCGTATTGAGCTTTCTGGGCGATCCAAGCGCTCGATCCCAGCAGGATCGTCACGTGAAACGCCACGGACGCCAAGAGGCCGATCCACCGTTCCCGCTCCATCCAACCCCACCTCCCATCTCCCGGCCGCGCGAGCTTATCCGTCCGGCGGAAGTACGACATGTTACACTCATTCCCTGATTCTCAAACAGATTTCTGCCGCTTGCCGG
>JAQUAR010000059.1 GCA_028687155.1 Methylacidiphilaceae bacterium
CCCGCCGAGAACGGGGCGATACCGATTGGTCGCGGCATCCATGGCATAACCGATCCGACGGTTGATCACGGTGTATTCGGGCACATTTCGCCCTCCCGCCCGAATCGCACGAAGCGTGTCGCTCGACAGGATGACCAAGACAGCGATCATCACCGTCGATGCGCTGATCGCCCCCGAGCGCCAAAACCTGGGATCCTCAATCACGCCAGCCTCCGGATCACTCCAAGGCCACCGCTTTGCAAAGCTATCCCGCTAGCGGATGGCAGACGGGAGCAATCCTACCCGGCTCCACTCACGCGAACAAGGATGCTTGTCCACTCCGCAGATTACCGTTCCCCTCACAACCAGCCCGACGAGCAAGCAAAGAAAGCGCTCGCATCGTTCGTCCAGCCCGTCACCGAAGCATGAAGCTTCCCGGAAAGAACGCTTGCGCAAGGAAGGGCCTCGCTCGGTCCACGCGTTCGATGCTCGTACTGACATGGTGCTTCCGATGCCGCTTCTTGCGCGACTGCTTCGAAACCTTCCGGACCTCCGCGCCCCGGGAAATCGGCGCCCAGATTTCCGGCACGGCCGCGATCCCCTCGTCTCCGAAGCGCGCCTCTTCGACGATGCCCTCTGCGATCGCCCGGGCAATCCGCTCCCGCACATGCGGCTGTGCCACCAGCCGCGCCTCGCGCGCATTGGTCAGATAGGCGCATTCGGCGAGAACCGCGGGGATCGTCGGATTGCGGGTGAGCCGCAGCCTCCGCCGAACGACACCCCGGCCCGTCTCGCCAAGCGCGTCCGACAGGTACCGCTCGATCCGCGTCGCCAAGCCGTGGCTGTCCGCATGCCAAAAGAAGGTCTCCGCTCCCCGGATGCTTCGATCCCCGGTCGCATTGTAATGGATGCTGACCGCCACCGCCCCGGGCCCGAGCCGGTTGGCGACTCGGACCCGTTCATCGAGATCGACGAACCGGTCATCGGTCCGCGTCATCACGACGTGGAAGCCACGCGCTCGTAGGAACTGGGCCACCCTCCTGGCCGTATCGAGAGCGAGATCCTTTTCCAGAAGCCTTCCGCCCGAAAGCGGACGGCTCATCCCCCCGTTATCCGTGCCCCCATGGCCAGGGTCGAGGAGCACCGTTGAAAACGGACGGATCGGCGCCGCTGCACCCAGAGAAGGGACAAAACCCCCGCCCAGGGTGGCTAGCCCCACCAGAAACCAGCGCATCCAGACTGCTTTCACACGAGATCGAGAGAACCCGTAATAAGAGACTGCAGCCAAGCTGGAAGTAAAGCACTTTTTTCTAAGCGATCGGAGGAAGGCTCCGGGAAGAGATCAGAATCGGTAGCTCACCTGTCCCTGCACCCAGAAGGGCAAACCCGGAAGCACATAGTCCGAGTTGCTCGCAACGTCCGAAGCGAGCCCGGTGGCGTAAGGCATCCAGTAGACCGAGTTGGTGAGGTTCCAAATGTAGACGGTCAAGACCCAGTTGTCCTTCTGGTAGGTGGCGCTCAGATTGGTCACATACTGGGCCGGCACCACCGCCGTGTCGTTGAAGAAGAGCGGGTAGCTGCTCATAAACAGGGCCGAGGCGGTGAAGGAGAGGCCGAAATCGGTCCGGTAGGTGACCATCGCGTTGGCGGTCTGAGTGGGCAAGCCGGTCCAGTCATAGACCCCGGGAACTCCCGAGACGTTGATCGGTGATATGCTCGATCCGTTGTCGTCGAGCGGCAGGTTGTGTCGGAACGCATAGCCCGTCGAATAGCTCTGGGTCTCGCTCGGACCATAGGGAAGCGACGAATAGTTCCAGGTGCCATGCATATAGGCGTAGCCCGCCCGGAACATCCAGTGGCGATCGGGCTGGTAGGTCATGTTGTACTCGAAGCCCTGGAGCAGGCCCTGATTCGGCGTGAAGCCGATCTGGTCCTGATAGAGGTTCTGGTGGAAGAAGGCAAACGACATATAGAGCTTGTCGCGCAGGAGGCTCAACTTGGCGCCCACCTCCTCGAGCTCGTTGAGCAGATGCATCTCCTGGGAGGTCTGCGTCGGAACGAAGCCTCCCATGTCCGCCGCCGCCGTCACATATTCGTAGTTGAAGTTTCCGTAGAGACTCAGCCACGGAAAGGGCTTGTAGACCGGCCCGATCGAGAAGAGTGGATCGATGACCGACGTCTGGAGCTGGGTATAGAGCATCGAGGGAGTGCCGGGAGGCGTCTGAGCATTGATGAAGTAGGTGGTCGCCCGGAGTCCGTACTGGAGGCTCAGCTTCTCGCCGAACTTGATGTCGTGCTGCCAGAAGGGCGCCAACGACCAGTACTGGCTATCGGTCGTTCCGGTCGTCCCGTTGAGCGGCTCGAAGTAGTAGCCCGCCGGAGTCGAAGGAATGTGCCACTCGCCTCCGCCCGGGGCGTTCGGGTTATGGATCGCCGCCTGGAAATAGGGCGTGTTCCGGACATCCCAGAGCATCGGATTTTGATACGTGCTGAACATGTTGGGCATGTTGATCAGCATGGTCGAAACGTAGTCCTGGTTCCGCTGGTAGACCCATTCGAGGCCCGTGTCGATATTATGCGAAATGGAAAAGGAGCCATCCGCGTCCTTCCCCGCTTTCCCTCCGCCGATGGGGGTGTCGAAGGCCAGCCGGCATTCAGTCCGGTTGTCGACCTCGTAGTCCCCCATCACCGCCTCGTCGTAAAAGTAGGACGGCTGCATCCCATCGTGCCGCGTGTACCAGACGAAGGTGTTGTTCACCAGGTCAAACCCCTCATCGACGTGGACCTTCTGGATGAGCTGGGTCATGCCCTGGTAGCCCGTGTCTTGCGCGTACGGGCTCATCAGGAGTTGCCGGCGATTGACCGGACCCAGGCCGACTCCGTACGTCCCGAAGCCCAAAGGCGAAGGAGCGATCGAAGCCCCCGGATTGGCGGCCCAGTAGTTCCGTAAGGAGGAAACGCTTCCTATTTGGGACGGCGCAAGCGCGCCGATGTAGTCGAGGGAGCCTCCGCTCCGGAAGAGCGCATTGGTCGGTCGGTTGAAGCCCGCGTAGCCGATCGGAGAGGCGGAGGCGAAGTCGGCATCGACGTAGAGATCGGCCGAGTAGTTCTCCACCGGCTTCCATCCAAGGGCGAAGTAGACGTTCTGCTGGTCGTTGTGCACATACTGGTACCAGCTTCCGCTTTCCATCCCCATGTAGCTCAGCCGGTAGGCCAGCTTGTGCTCCTTGTCGATCGGCCCGCCGATGTCTCCTCCCCACATGTAGTTCTCGTACATTCCCGTCGAATCCCAGACGTTTCCCCGGAACTTGTCGAAGTAGGGCTGCTTGGTCGTGTAGTTGACGTAGCCCGAAGCCTCCTGCCCCGCGCCGAAGACCGCGTTCCCGGGACCTTCGACCAGATCGGTCGACTCGATCATGTTCCAGTTCCACGGGAGCCCCGAGTTGACCATCTCCACGTTCATCACACTCATCGCCATCCCGTTGATGAACGGCAGAGCCTCGTCCCCGCGGATATAGGGAGCGGGCGCAATCGTGGCGTCGAGACCCCCGAAAGCCGTCGGGTTGATCATCGCAAAGCCGATCGGGTTCATGTAGCCGACCGAGGTCGTCCCCGACTCGTCCAAGAGGGTCTTGTTGATCGGCGTGACCTGCCGGGGGATGTCCATCACATCCATCGGCATCCCGTAGACCGAGTCGATGGGTGCGGCGGTCGGCAGCATATTGGGGACGTTCGAAGCCGCTTTCACCGTGATCGGCGCCATGGTCGACTCGGTCGTCGGTTGCTGCAGGGGTGCCGCCGCCTTCGTCCCGGAGCCGCCGGAAAGACCGGACAGCTCCGCCGACGGATCGACCGGCTCCGGAGCGAGCTGCGCCCACAGGGGACCGTGGAGCAGCAGGAAGAAGCCGAGGGCCACGGAGAGGCAACGGCTCCCCTTGGGGTGCGGCCGGCTTCCCGCCGCCTCCCCCACCCGATTATGATCGATCAGCCCATCGACCGACTCCGCGAAGACCCGCAGCGATCCGGGCCCCACCCGCGTTCCCTGCAGCCTCCCGACCTCTACCCAGCGGTAGATCGTCCAGCGGCTCACACTCAGCATCCGCGCAGCCTCATCGGGCCGCAGCAATTTTTTGTACACGTCTCCTCCCAAAGATTGATATTCGCGTTTCCCGGCGCCGGGCGGCCGGAACATTCTCGTCCACTTGTCAGGACAGGCTGTTCCGCAAATCGCCGAGCGCACCTCGCCGTGACCGGCAAAATGGCTACGCGACGGGTCTTGGAGGAGGAGAAAGAGGTCGATCCGTGCGAATCGACCCGTGGAGCTGGCCGATCACCGGCCTTTCCGCGGAGAGAAGCAGGGGGCTCAAAAGGGAGGCGTCCGCCAAGAAATAGAGCCCGATCTCTTCCTGGGACCGTTCGGACCTCGAAGAGTGCTCTTCCTTGTTCTTCCCTTTTACAACCCTTTTGCAGATTTGGCAGGGATGCTTGCCGTCAAAGGTCATGTAGAATCCGGTCTCCATCCCGTAGCTCTGCGAGTAGCGCACGAGCATCCCGGCCCACGCCGCTCCCTGCCAGAGAAGCCAGTGGCCTCCCGCGAGGTGGCAGGCCGCAACCAAGGCAAACAGGATTCCCGCTTTTCTCACGTTAGATTGCTTTTGCCCGCATCGCCATTTCGTGTCAACAGGTTTTCTCCGCCCTCGCCCCAGGAGACCGCCCGGAGGTTCCCCAAGCGTCCATTTGCCTTCATCATAAGTTAAGCGCATACTTTTTCCTCTTGCGCTTTTGATAAGCCTCGATAATATTTTAATCATGTTTCGCGCAGTTTGCGAAACGCTTATTAAGGAGAAGACATGATTGCCGAATACGACACGACCCAAACAACAGAGGAAAAAGAGACGCCCATTCCGAATCGGACGGCTGCTCCGGTCGCCGGCGGTGTCCGTGCCCGACTGGTGCAGTGGACCTGGCTTGCCGCTTTGACGCTGCTGCTGGTTTCGCTCCCCGCCACCGCCGCGTTCTTCTACGATCTCTTCCGCTGGCCCGGCGCCGATGGAACCTTCGTGAAGCTGTGGATCACCGACGGTTATCCCCGCAGCCTCGCGCTTCTCGGCCTGCTGACCGAGGCGAGCCTCGCCTTTGTGCTTCTTGCCCGGCGCACGGTACGGTGGCCCTACCTCCTCCTGCCCACCTTCGTGGGGCTGGCTTGGATCGGGCAGCTCGCGGTCGTGCTGGCCACACCCGGGCACCCGGCACTCACTCCGCTGCTCGCCTTGAAGACCGCTGCGGCCGCTCCGGCGATCGCCCTCCTCTTCGCCATTCCCCCGTGGATCGCCGAAGGAGTGGAGCGCCGGCCCTCCGCCAGCGCCTAACGGTTCTGCGCCAGACGCACAGGGGGGACCCGGCCCCCCTGTGCGGCAGCTTCTGAGGCCGCAGCCAGAGGAAAGCCGAAGCGAGGTGCTGCGCGACCTCTGTTAGCAGCTGCTCCAACCGGAGGAGGGCGATGAGAAGCGGAAGCAGATCTGCGATCGGCTCGTTCCTGGAGAGGAGCGAGTTGACTAATCTGCGTACCAAGGGCTAATTTATAGCTCGTATCACGCAGAATCGTGGACGGATCGTGCAACCTCACCAGCACAAGACCGCCAGCTTCCTGTCGGATCACCCGGTCTTCACCCGGACTGAGTTTGCGGCGGCCTTCGGCCGTCCGGCGAGCGCGGCCACTGTCACCAGTCTCCTCCAGCACCATCTGCGCGCTGGGAACATCAAGCGTGTCCGTCGCGAGGTGTTCGCCGCCGTTCCGGCTCATCTGGCAGCGGACCGGATGGTGATCGACCGCTTTGCTGCGGCAAGCAAGCTGCGCTCCGACGGCATTTTGGGATTTCACTCGGCGCTCGAACTCCATGGGATCGCTTATTCCGAGTTCAGCGAGCTCCAGATCATCAGTGCCGGGCGGACAGAACGGGTGAACCTGCCGTTCGGCGCCTGACGCTTCCTCACACCGCCGAAGGCGCTGCTGGCGACCGGCAAGGAAGCCTACTTGACCCTGATCATAGATCGGCAAGGGGTGCCTGTCCGCCTGACGGCGATCGAACGCACGGTCGTTGACGTCCTGCACCGTTCGGAGATCGCAGGCGGCACCGAGGAAGTGCTCCAATCCCTGGAACTGGTCCGCTATCTCGACCCAGAGAAGATCGCCGACTATGTCGAACTGCTGGACAACCGGTCGCTCGCCTCCGTTTCCGGCTGGTGGCTCGAGAAGCGGCAGAGCGCACTGGGCGTCACCAATGACGTCCTGGCGCGACTGCGGGCCCGGCTTCCCCGTTCGAAGCATTATGCGCTAGGGGCCAAACCTGGCCGTGCCTTGCTCGTCGAACCGTGGCGCATCCTTCTGCCGCCACAGGCCCTCGATGCTGCTTTTGAAGGCATCTGATGGTTGCTTCACGACAAACGCTTCAGGATCTTGCGGCGGAGCGGCGGCTTCAGCCGGCGACGCTGGAGCGAGTGATCCGGCTGATCGATATTCTCGATGCTTTTGGCGCCGACACCCTGATCGGGCCGCGCATCGCCTTGAAAGGCGGGACCGCGCTCAACGTTTTCCATTCCGATCTGGACCGCCTCTCGGTCGATATCGACCTCAACTATGTTGGCGCGATCGAGAAGGAGCGGATGTTTGCAGACCGTCCGGACCTGGAGGATCGGATCGCGCGGCTGATGGAATCGAAAGGTTATGCCGCGCGCCGCGAGCCATCAGAGCATGCAGGAGGCAAATGGATCTACCGCTATGCCTCCGCGCTCGGCGGGGCGGGGACCATCGAGATCGACATTAACTATCTCTTCCGCAGTCCTCTTTACGGCGTGGATCGGATGTCCTCGGTGGCAATCGGATCCCATCAAGCCACGAACGTGCCGGTTCTCGACATTCATGAGATCGTCGCCGGCAAGTTGGTCGCGCTGGTCACGCGGCGGGCCGCACGCGATCTGTTCGATGCGCATCGGATCATCGCCATGCCGACTCTCGATTGGTCGAAGATCAAGACGGCCGCCTTGACGATCGGCGCGAGCGCCAAGAGCTTCGACTGGCGGACAGCCTCGCCCAAAGCGATCGGATGCGAGATCGGCGATATCACCGACAAGCTGACCCTCTGCCTGCATGATCGATATTTCGACGCTTTCGGCGGCGCGGCGGCCTGGATCGAAAGCGTTACGGCTGAATGCCGGGAGAAGCTTGCACCGCTGTTTGCGTTGACGGCAGGAGAGAGAACGTTTCTGGACGCCGTTCTGGAACGGGGTGAGATCGATACGGCTTCGCTGAGTGTTCCGGAAGCCGTGCGCGTCGCGATAGAGGCCTCTCCCGCGTTGCGATGGAAAGCGCAGAACGTCAAAGCTTGGAAATCGGGCGACCAGCCGCTGACGCCCCGTGCAAGGCGAGGACGGCGGCGCGCGTCCGCGCGTGGAGATCGGAGCTCAGGGCACGTCCCCGATATCGGTCGCTGAAGAGCGACTGCTGACCGAAAAGCGCCGCGCAAGCCCCTGGCTTTAGCCATGGGGTGAGCGGCGAGTCAAAGCTTGATGAACGCTGACATGTCTGTATAATATGCTGCAGAGCATTTAATGCGAGCCAAGACTCCATCTTTCATAGCCGAGTTTCCGTTGCGA
>JAQUAR010000060.1 GCA_028687155.1 Methylacidiphilaceae bacterium
TATAGAAATGCCAATCTATCGCCTGCAAGGCAGCTTTACAACCTTTGCAGACCCGCTCTCCCCTCACCCTGCCAGAGATCTCCGGATCCGGAAGCTCCTTTGGGCCAGGGACGAACCAGTTCGTGCACCGCCAGGCCGACCAGCCGGAGCGGTCTCTGCCCCCTCCACGCCGACTGGAGCAGGCGGACGGCGCATTCGGCAATCTCCTTTGCCTCCGCCGTGGCGATGGACAAGGTCATCTGGCGGGAGCGGGTTTCGAAGTTTCCGTAGCGGAGCTTCACCGTGACGGTCTTCGCCAGCAGGTGGCCCCCTCGGAGTTCTTCGGAGACCTCACGGCTGAACTGCTCCAGAGTCTGGCGGAAGACGGCAAAATCGACGAGATCCCGTTCAAAGGTGCTTTCGCGATGGATCGACCTTGGCTCCCACTCCGGCTGAACGGGTGTCGCGTCGATGCCGTGGGCGGAATCCCAGAGGTAAGCGCCATGCTTCCCGAACTCCCGAACCAGCATCTCCCGAGGCCGGGCGGCCAACTCGCCGATTGTCCGGACGCCCATCTCCAGCAGGCGGGCGTGAGTTCTCGGGCCGACGCCGGGAAGCTCCACCACCGGAAGCGGCGAGAGGAATGCCTCCTCCGCACCCTGGGGGACCACGATCGTTCCGTGCGGCTTCACCGTATCACAGGCGACCTTGGCGACGAGCTTGTTCGCGGCGATGGCGACCGTGCAGGAAAGACGGAGATCTCGCTCCACCTGATTCTGGATCGAGTGAGCGATCTGTTCCGGATCTGTGCCTTCCGGCAGTTCGGCGCAAGCTTCGTCGATGGAGAGAGCTTCCACCTTGCGGAAACGGGCATGCAGCAGTCGCCGCACCTTCTCCGAATAGGCCGAGTAGAGGTGATGGCGGGCCGGGAGAATGACGAGATGCGGGCAGAGGGCGATGGCACGCCGGAGCGGCATGCCGCTGCGAATCCCGAAGCGGCGGGCGGGATAGCTTGCCGCCGAGACGACTCCACGTCCTCCTGGGTGACCGACGGCAACGATCACGGGCTTGTGCTGCAGGGACGGGCGGCGCAAAAGCTCGACTGCGACGAAGAAGGCGTCCAAGTCGAGGAAAAGTATCCAGGCCATCGAGGTTTGCCTCGTTTTCCGCTCTCCTCGGTCGTCACCTCGCCGCCGCAACGGCATGGCGGTCTTGAGGGTAGATCGGTGACTACCCTATGCCGAGGAGGAAGCAGGATCTTCCGGCGAGAGTGTTTCGCAGGAGGGCGGGCGAGAGACCGAGGAGGGCTCTCCCAAGTCGGAGGCGGGAATCGGAGCCTCATGCGGCATTCCTTGCTCGGCCTCCTCCCAAAGGCGGAATCCCCCGAGAAAGGCAAATGAGTTATCCCCCAAGCGGACATAGGGTGGGAACGATTTGAGGTGCTTGCGATTGCCGCCGCCGATCACGAGATAGTCCACCTGAAAGGCTGCCCGGTAGAGTTCGACGACGCATCGGACTTCCGTGCGCCAGCGCTTTTTTCCCAATCGCGAAAGACCCGCATCGCCCAGAACCTCCTCGTAGGTCAACCCTTTCTTGTAGGGAAGATGGCTTGCTTCCAAGGGATGGAGAAGGCCGTCGAGGATGAGGGCGGTACCCAGTCCGGTCCCTAAGCCGAGGAAGAGCATCCGCCCCCCGGTATAGCTGCCCCAGGCTTGCATCGCCGCATCATTCACCAGCTTCACCGGGGTGCCGAGGGCTTGAGCAAAGTCGAACCCGAGCCAACCGGAACCGAGGTTGCGTGGTTCTGCGGCGGGTCTCCCTCCGGCCACCGGTCCAGGAAAGCCGATCGAAATCGCCTCGAAAGACCATCCGGCCAGGGCTGTAGGAAGACGCGCGACTAGATCTTGCGGAGTGAAGGCGGGCCCCGAAGGGATCTTTCGCGGCTCCTTTTGGCCGGTCGCCAGCAGCTTCACGTTGCGGCCACCGATGTCGATCACAAGGACCTTTGTCATCTGATGACCGCGAACTCTCCCCTCAGCGGATTCAGAGCGCAAGGGGAAAGCGGCGCTTCCTCTTTGTCGGAAGCAGGCCTCGCGCTATTTCCGCTCTTCCTTCCGGAGAAGAGCCTTGCGTGCGCGCTCCAATGCTTCTCTCTCCAACTTGGTCAGGCTGCCGATGCCGTTCCGGGAAATCTTGTCGAGAATTGCATCGATCGACTCGGCCGGTGCTTTCGTCCCCTTCTGTTGGCCTGACGTGCGGGGAGAAGCGGAGGCGCGAGTCCGCCTTCTCCAGTCCCGTTCCCAGAAACGCAGCCAAGAGACCTCCGGCATGCGCACAGAGAGGTAGGCGATTCCGGAAGCCACGCTCAGCATGAGCAGCGGGGTCCAAGCGTGGGCCGAAATGTCGATGAGGACATAGAGGACCAGCAGAACGATGGCGTACCACTTCGCGGTGATGCCGAAGATGAGCTCTGCGGCGGGCGATAAGGCGGCGAAGGCGACGAAGATCGCCATATGAGCCTCATCCGGACCATAAAAGGTTCCTCCGCTTGAGTCGATCAGGCTGAAGAGGACCGCGCAAATCGCCGGGGCCAGGATGAGTGAGAAATAGAGGAAGAAATACTTCTTCAGCCCGAGAGCAAACTCCACTTCGCGCCCGAACCAGAAGAACATCAGCATCCAGAGGGCAAACCAGAGCGAGGGGGAATGAACCCATGCATAGGTGAAGATCTGCCAGACCTTGCCTTGGGAAAGGACCGCCTGCGGGCTTAAAGAGAGCTCTTGGAACCAGGCAAGCCGGTAGGTCGCAACCGACAAGACGCCGACGACGAACGAAAGACAGTGAAATGCGATGAAGATATCGGTCAGGTAAACCGGACGATTCTGTAATCGAAAAACCGGTTCTCCCCGGCCATCTCCAGGCCAGTATGCCATGATCTTGAGTCTGCCGAATCTCGGTTCGGACGTAAATTCCGTTTTCTTAAGAAAAACAGCCTTAGCGACTTTTGCTCAAGCCGAAAAAAACATTTTACGGTCGAACAAGCACAAAAGTTTGCGCGCCTCCTCGGCGGATGTAGAAAAGCACCGGCTCCTTGCCATGCTCCCCCGCGGCGATTCGAAGGAGCTCTCCGATGTTGCGGACCTTGTCCGAGGGCTTGCCGACCTTGCGGATCTCCTCGATTACATCTCCGGGCTGAAGGAGATCGAGAGAGGGAGCTCCTTCCTCGACATCGACGATATAAACCCCGGCCGCATGGGGCTGAAGCCCCAGCTGCGCACGCAAGCTCTCGTCCAGGTTGACGATCTGCAGGCCGGCGAAAGCATTGCCGAGCTCTCCGGTTCGAACAACCTGCCACCGGGCACCTTCCTCGGTGCGGCTACCTTGCTCCGGCTGTTCCATGATTTGGGCTTGCACCGTGAGAGACCGTCCGTCCCGATAGAAGATAATGGGGATCTCGGTGGAAGCCGACGTCTCGGAAACATAGAGCCGTAGCTCCGCAGGATCGCGCACATTCATCCCGTGATATCGGACAATCACGTCTCCGCGACGGAGCCCCGCCTTTGCTGCCGGAGAATTCGGCTCGACCCGGGTGACAAGCGCCCCGGAGGTGTCCGGCAAGTTGAAGGCCTGCTGCATGTCTTCATCCACCTCTTGGGCCTCGACGCCCAGAAATCCACGAACGACTTTCCCGCGCGCGACGAGGCTCTCGTAGGCAAAACGAGCCAGCTTGCTCGGGATGGCGAAGCCGATGCCGTTCGATCCGCCGCTGCGCGAATAAATCGCGGTGTTGATGCCCACCAGAAACCCTTCCACGTTAATCAGGGCGCCACCGGAATTGCCCGGGTTGATGGCGGCATCGGTCTGGATGTAGTTCTCGAAGCCCGAGGAGGAAAGATTCGGATTGCGGCCCTTGGCGCTGACGATGCCGCGGCTAACCGAGCCGCTGAGCCCAAACGGGTTGCCGACGGCGAAAACCTGCTCGCCCACCTCGAGCCGGTCGGAGTCCCCCCAAAGAGCGGGTACAAGCCCCTTGGCTTCGACTTTGAGTACGGCGACATCAGCTGGCTCGTCCAGTCCAAGGAGCTTGGCCTGATAGCGCCGGCCGTCGAAGAGCTGCACACGGATCTCGCGGGCGTTCTTGACCAGGTGAGCATTGGTCAAGATATGCCCCTGCGGGCTCAGGATGACTCCGGATCCGAGAGAGGTTTCCTCGTCCGTGGGTGCGCGCCGGGAGTTGCGGCTGTCCGAATCCGTCGAGGGGACCGCCTCTCCGGAGTCGGCGCTGACGGGTCGCGCGGTGAAGATGTTCACAACACTGGGAAGAATCCGCGAAAGGACATCCACATACTCACGATTGATCTCTTGCAGGAGCCCACCGGCGGTCGTGTGCGATTCCAAGCCGTGTGGGATCGGAATGGCGCGGGGAATCATAGGCTCCGAGGCGGTGGGCGGTGGAGCTACGGGCTTGGGAGATGGGAGGAAAAGCTCGCGAATCCCCAGTCCGAGCGCAACTCCTAAGAGTGCGACCACGAGGAGCAGCCCTCCCTGTTTCCAAGGCCCTTTGAGCGGCGCATGCCCTTCCATAAGGCGCAACATACCCACAATCCCTCTCCCGCGGAGCTTACTCGGGGATCAAGCCGATCCCACGAGCGGCAATCTCCGCATACGGAACAACGTCTTTCTTGCGTTTCTCATTAAGACGCAAAGCACTCTTGGCTCCGATTTTCGGTAAGAGGAGCAAGGTAAGCGGTGCGCACATTGTCAAGCATCTTGTGATGCATTTCTTTCCGAGTCTTTCGCTTCCAGTCGATCTACTGCATCATACCCGTTGGAGGGAGCGGCGCAAGAGGAGGGCGTGGCGGTCGGGGCGGAACTTCCGGCAACCCCCGGCTGCCCGAGAGGGAGTCCGACCACTCCCGCCGCTTGTGCAAAGGTACGGAAGTGCACCTTGGCTAGAGCGCGGAGTCTCTCGGCACCTTGGCGGCGTACTATTTCGCGAGCGGCTTCCAGGACAGGGGAAGAGGCCCCCTTGGGGAGCGTCATTCCGGCTTCCTTGCCGAGAAGGGCGAGCCGACGGAGAAACTCTCCTCGAGCCAGAAGCGAGGCGGCAGCCACGGCGATGTCGGATTCCGCTCGCGGCCTCTGGTCCACGGGAAGAGAAAGCCCTTGCCGCTCGAGCGCCCGCTCGAGAACGGGGGCTTTGGCGAACTGGTCGACCAGGGCTCGCGGACACGAGGGGACCTTGCGCAGGAGCTCGGCCAGTGCGGTGGCATGAGCCCAGGCGAGTAGCTGGTTGAGGTTGCCGAAACGGCAGTAGAGTTCATTGTACTTGGCGGGTCCAAGCACGACCAACGAGTAGAGGCCGCGGACCGCTTTGCGGATCTCCTCGCTAAGACGAATGGCGCGCAGGTCGCCCTTCACTTCCTTGCTGTCCCGTACCCCGAGGCGGCGGAGGACGCGGGCGGTCTCCGGATCGACGTAAGCCGCTGCGACGATCAGGGGCCCGAAAAAGTCTCCCTTTCCGCACTCGTCCGAGCCGGCGTGCGCGACGCACTCCTCCGGATCCGACCTTTCTTCGTAACCGATTCGCGCTTCCCGCAGGATCTCCGGCTCCAGGAACATTTCCACGAAATCCGCGGCACCGCTCCCTTGGACAAGGAGCTTGCCGCTCCGGTAGGCGCGGACGACCAGCGATGACCGCCGGCCGTCGAAGAAGCCATGCTCGAGCGCCCTCATCTCGAATCCTCTTTCTCGCAGTCGTTCCCGGAGCGCCTCGATCTGCGCGGGGAGCAGCGAGAAGGAAAACGTGGAGCGTGCGGGAGAGGGAGTGTCCAGAGGGGAGGAGCCGCGATCGCCCGAAGCGGTGCCCGGAGAGAAAAAGTCCTTGGATCGGCAGAGGATCCGGCTCAGAAGGAAGTACACAGGGAGAGCCTACCGGATCCCGATGAGGATCGAGAGGAAATTTCGTCAAGAGTTGGGCCGGCGGCTGCTCGCCTGGTATCTCGAGCATGCAGCGGATCTTCCGTGGCGGCGGTCGCCGAATCCCTATTCGGTTCTCGTATCCGAGCTGATGCTGCAGCAGACACGCGTTGCGGCGGTTGTTGCCTACTACAACCGATGGATGGAGCGTTTCCCGGATTTGTCGGCCCTGGCGAAAGCTTCGGAAGCGGAGGTGCTCCGCTCCTGGGAAGGGCTCGGCTACTACGCCCGGGCACGGAACCTGCACCGGACTGCGCGGCTGCTGGTGGCGGATCAGAGAGGCCGTCTCCCTTCGCGGATGGAGGAGCTCGAGCGCCTTCCGGGAGTCGGTCGCTACACGGCGGGGGCCATCGCGAGCCTCGCCTTCGGGAAGAGGGCACCCCTGGTCGATGGGAATGTTCGTCGCGTCTTTCATCGTCTCTTTGCGTTGCCGGAGGGGACGAGGGCCGATCACCTCTGGGAGATTGCCGAAGCCCTCCTGCCCTCTCCCCGGCATTGCGCGGCCCACAATTCGGCCCTGATGGAGATCGGTCGTACCGTCTGCATGCCGCGGACGGCCGATTGCCCGCACTGTCCGGTGTCAGACCTCTGCCGGAGCCGTGGTGGGCGGGTCTTCTTGACGCGGAAGCCCTCCCCGACGCGTTGCGAGGAGTCCGCCGCCCTGATTGTCCAGGGCGACCGAACTTGGCTGGAGCCTTCGCAAAAGGGGCGATACCGCGGATTTTGGCGGCTGCCGATGCTCGATGCTCTCCGGATGACCAATCTTGGAGAAGCCTGTCGCCTTTCCTATTCCATTACCCGATACCGCGTCCACCTCGTAGTCTTCTGGGCCGAGTGGCGAGAAAAGGAGAGTCGGGAGGGAAGATGGGTCCCTCGGGAGGAGCTGCCGGAGCTGCCACTCCCCATCCCCCATCGAAGAGCCTTGGACAGGACTGCGTCGTCCCCTGCTTCGCCACCGGCCTTGCCAATGCTGCGCGACGGGAAGGGAGAAGCGGTTGCTTTCCCACCGATCCGGAAGTAGTCTCTCGGACACCTATGTTGCCGATACAGGACCTGCGCGTCCGCTCCGTCGAGCGCCTGGTGGCCCCGCTCGCTCTGAAGCAGGACCTTCCCTTGACCGACGTGGCGAGCCAGACCGTTTATGAGAGCCGCGCCACCATTCAGCGAATCTTGTCCGGAGAGGACAGGCGCTTTCTGGTGATCGTCGGCCCTTGCTCGATCCACGATCCGGTGGCGGCGCTGGATTACGCCCGTTGCCTTCGAGGCTTGCAGGACGAGCTCAAGGGGGAGCTTTTCCTGGTGATGAGAGCCTATTTTGAAAAACCGAGGACGATGGTCGGCTGGAAGGGACTCATCAACGATCCTTTTCTCGACGGCTCCTGCAATATCCAGGAAGGCCTGCGACTCGCCAGGGAACTCCTTCTTCGGATCAATGAATTAGGACTTCCGACGGCAAGCGAGTTCCTCGACTCGATCACGCCCCAGTACATCGATGATCTGGTCAGTTGGGCGGCCATCGGGGCGCGAACCACCGAATCCCAGCTCCATCGGGAGATGGCGAGCGGGCTCTCCATGCCGGTTGGTTTCAAGAATGGAACCGACGGCTCGCTGCAGATCGCCGTCGACGCTCTGGGTGCCGCACTGCGACCGCACCGCTTTGTCGGCATCGACCA
>JAQUAR010000061.1 GCA_028687155.1 Methylacidiphilaceae bacterium
CAAGAAATAGGCTCCGCTCTCTCTCATCTGCTCTTCAGCGAGGGCGATCTGTTCGTTCACCTCCTCGGGCGGTCCATCGCACTCGCAGAGAAGGAGGGCGGCCGCGTCCATCGGATAGCCGGCGTGGACAAACTCCTCGGCCGCCCGAATGGCTAAGTTATCCATCATTTCCAAGGCCGCCGGAACGAATCCTCGGCCGATCAGCTTTCCCACCGCCGCCGCGGCGGAATCGACCGAGGCGAAGGCGGCGACGATCAAGCGAGCCAAGGGGGGGCGCGGCAAGAGACGGACCGTCGCCTCAACGGCCACCCCGAGGAGGCCTTCCGATCCCGCGAAGAGGGCCAGGAGATCGAAGCCGGCCGAGTCGAGTGCTTCCGATCCCAGGGTCAGCAGCTCCGCTCTTGAGGTTAGAATCTTGACGGAAAGTAGGTTATGAACGGTCAACCCGTATTTAAGGCAATGAAGGCCGCCCGCGTTTTCCGCAATGTTCCCTCCGATCGTGCAGGCGACTTCGGAGGAAGGGTCCGGGGCATAGAAGAGGCCGTGAGGAGCGGCGGCTTCCGAGATCGCTCGATTGGTTACCCCGGGTTCGACTCGTGCCGTTCGGTTGAGAGGATCGAGCGCAAGGATCTTCCGAAACCGGGCCATGCTCAGGAGCAGGCCGCCGCTTCTGGGGAGAGCTCCTCCCGACAAGCCGGTTCCCGCACCCCGGGGAATGACCGGCAGGCGTAGCGCGCAGCAGACGCGGAGGAGCTCCTGGACTTGGGCGATCGATTCCGGGATCGCCACCGCCAAGGGGGTCTCCCGGTAGGCGGTCAGTCCGTCGCACTCATACGGCCGCAGCTCCTCCGGATCGGAAAGCAAGGGGCAACCGGGGACCGCCCTTCGCAGCCGCCGCAAGATTTCTTCTGGCGAGCAGGAGCGGGAGGCCGCTCCATCGGCCTCCCGCGCGCCGCCTCCGCGCAGGAAGGAGGCCAGGGGCGAAGGAGTCACAAAAGACGAATGCCTCGAATGCGATCCTTTGACAACGCCACCTCCGCCCGCCGGTTAGCTCGTGACCAGAGAAGGCAGCGGCGCAGGAGACAGAGCAAGGCTTGTCGGATACGCAAATTCGAGGTAGGTCGGATGGCGCAGCCCGGCTTCGTAAAAGTCGAGCAGGCGCATGCCTTCGTTCGGCTTCAGCACATCCCCCTTGATGGCGGCATCGATCTGTGCCTTGAAGGCCCGCTGAAGAGCATGGGTCTCGTACTGAACCGAGGCCAGGGCCTCCGCGATCGTGAGGGCTGGGATGGTTTCTTCAATGTAGAAGCCCTGTGGTTCGTCGGCGTCGAGAAAGACGTGCGCCTCGTTGACTCTTCCCAAGAGGTTGTGCAGATCGCCCATGATGTCTTGGTAGGCACCGATGAGAAAAATACCGACGAGATAGGGCTTCCCCGTAAAATCATGAAGGGGCAGAGTGCTCTGGACAGCGTCGTCGCCATCGATAAACGTCGAGATCTTGCCATCGGAATCGCAGGTAATGTCGGCCAAAATGGCTCGACGGGTCGGCGGCCGGTGGAGTTCGTGGATGGGGACGATCGGGAAAACCTGGCCGAGTCCCCAATAATCGATCAAGGATTGGAATACGGAAAAATTACAGAGAAATTGATCGCAGAACGAATTGCCGAGCTTGCGAATTTCTTCCGGAATCTGCTTTGTCCCTTCGTAGAGAGAGAGAACCTCTTTGCTGATTTCCCAGTAGAGCGTTTCGACGCGCGCTTTGGTGTGGAGATCGAGAAGGCCCAGGTCAAACATGGAAAGCGCATCTTCCTTGATCTGAAGCGCGTCATGATAATGCTCGAGGCGATTCTTCCGGTTGAAAAGCTGTTTCTTCACATCGAGCAGTTCCCGGACGAGCTTATGAGGCTCCGTCTGCGACAGCGTGGCGGCGGGAGTCCTCTCCTTTTCAATGGATCCAAAGGTGTCGACGATGAGAACCGAATGGTGTGCGGCGACGGCTCGACCGCTCTCGGTGACCAGGCAGGGGTGAGGGACCTTCTCCTCGTCACAGATTTCCGCCACATTGTAGACCACGTCGCGCGCATACTCTTGCAGAGTGTAGTTGATGCTCGAGTCGGTCGAGCGGCTCCCATCGTAGTCGACCCCCAGGCCGCCGCCCGCATCGAGGTAGGCGACTGGAAATCCCAACTGGCGGAGGCGGGCGTAGTAGCGGGCGGCCTCACGCACGGCGCGCTTGATGGTAATGATGTCGGGGATTTGAGAGCCGATATGGAAATGGACGAGCTGCAGGCAGCGTTCCATTCCGCATTGGCGCAGGCGATCGGTCACATCGAGCAGTTCCTGGGTAGAGAGGCCGAACTTTGCGCCTTCGCCGCTGGAAAGAGCCCATCGTCCCCTCCCTTTTGCCGAAAGGCGGATGCGCACGCCGAGAAGGGGGTCTACCTCCAACTTGCGGGCGGCTTCGAGCGCGACCTCGAGTTCCGCCGGCTTTTCCAGGACCAGGAAGATCTTCTTCTTAAGCTTGCGGCCCAGAAGAGCGGTTTCGACGAAGAGACTGTCCTTGAATCCGTTACAGACGATCAAGCCTTCCGAGTCCCGGTGGAGGGCAAGGGCGGCAAAGAGCTCCGGCTTGCTCCCGACCTCCAAGCCGTGATGATAAGGAGAGCCCGCGTCGAGGATCTCTTCCACGACTTCTTGGAGCTGGTTGACCTTGATTGGGAAAACGCCGCGGAACCGTTCGCGGTAGCCTGCCTCCTCGATCGCTTCGGCAAATGCCCGGTTCAGGCTTTCGACCCGGTGGCGAAGGAGGTCTTGAAAGCGGAGGAGGAGCGGGAATTGCAGTTTGCGCTCTCGCGCCATTTCGACCACTTCGAGCAGGTCGATCTCCGGACCACCGTCCTGCAGCGGGCGAACGGTCATGTGACCCGCTTCATTGGCGGAGAAGTATCCCGCACCCCATCTCGGAATTTGATAGGTCTGCAGGGCCTGGTGGATATTCCACGGAATTTTCGCGCTCATCGGTCTCCCTATATAAAAATCTCTCTCGGCTCTTCGCAATCTCGGGGAAAGAGAAAGTTTCCGCTTAGGAGTCGAGGGATTCGCGGCAGCTTGCGAAGGGGCGGGATTATGGTACGAAGGAGGTGTGAAGAATGATCTCGTCTCCGTCGAGGTCGTCGGAATCCTCCCGACCGGACCTCAGGGCTTCGCCGTTTTCCTGGGCAATGAGGAGAAGGTATTCGTGATCAACGTCGATAGCTATGTCGGCCGTGCGATTATGGCGGCACTGCGCGGCGAGCGCAACGAGCGGCCGCTGACCCACGAGTTGGTCGGATTGATTTTCGAGGGGTTTTCGATCGGCATAGACCGAGTTGTAATCAATGACTTGCGAAGCAACACCTACTTTGCGCGGCTTCTTCTGCACGCCGAAAGCGAGGTGCATAAGAAGATGATCGAAATCGACGCTCGTCCCAGCGATTGCCTGACGCTCGCCTTGCAAGCCAAGCGCCCGATTCTGGTCTCCCGCGAAGTCTGGGACGAAGTAGAGGACATGAGCGAGCTTCTGGAGAAGATGCGCGAGGCGCAACGCAAACAGCAAGAGCCGCCCGACGAGCCGTTCTTCGGCGGCGAGACCAAATAGATCACGGTCCGCCCGGGTTGCGTAAACCCTTTCCCCTGGCGGAGGCGAGGAATGCGCCGAGGAAGAGAGAGGCGATCAGGACGGCCGTACCGAGCGTTGGAACGGAGAACCACGGTTTGAGGCAGAGTTCTCCGCCCATGAGCGCCAGAACCCACGGGATCGCCCGGTTCAGCCACTGCAGGTTGTCCGCCGCGTGCTGCACGAGCGGGTAGAGGGAACGGAGTCCCATGACCGCGCAAAGATTGGCCGGAAAGACCACGGTGGGATCGAGCGTGATGGCAAATGCCGCCGGAACCGAATCCAACGCGAAAAGCAGGTCGGCGAGCTCGATGGACAGGAGGGCAAGCAGCCGCGGAGACCGCGGGATCCGGCCGCACCGGAGAAGGAGCCCGCGGGGTCTCTCTCCCTCGCTCGGGGGACTCAGGGTGCCGAGCAGTCGTCCTCCCGGGATCACGGGCTCCGAGTCCGGTTTGCGGGAGAGCCGGACCGCCGCGACGAAGAGCAGGAGCCCGAACAGGGGGAAGACGGCTTCGTACTTTCGAAGCAGGCTCAAGCCCGTCCAGATCAACAGGGCACGCAGGAGGACGGCCAGGAGGACACCCACGGTCAGCAGATGCCCTTGGGCGGCGCCCCGAATGTGGAAAAGACGGAATGTCCCGTAAAAGGCGAAGAGATTGTCGATGCTTAGGAGATATTCGAGGCCGTACATGGCTCCAAAGTCGAGAGCCGCGGAAAGTCCGCGCGTCTTCCCAAGGTAGCCGCCGTAGACCACGGAAAACGTCAACCAGAGAAGGCTGAGAAGGAGAGCCCGGCGCAGGGGCCTCTTGCTCAAGCTTCTGGCCAAGCCCGCTTCGAGCAGTGCGAGCAGGGTGAGGAGGCCGAAGAACGAAAAGAGGAAAGAACTCATGGGAGCCGGAACGGCCGGCTTCTTTTGAGCGCGAAGGATTGGATCAACACAAGGAAAAATGGTGCCGGCGGAAGGAGGATCAGGATGCAGCTCATCGAAGATCCAGAAGAGATGCAGGCGGTTGGACTCCGCCTGAGGCAAGGCGGTGCTTCCTCCGTGTTGGTGCCAACCATGGGGGCGCTCCATCCTGGACATCTCTTCCTCATCCAAAAAGCGCGCCAAGAGGGAGCGCCTGTGATCGTCAGCGTCTATGTCAATCCCTTGCAGTTCGGCCCCGGAGAAGACCTGGCCGCGTATCCGCGGACGACGGAGGCGGACGCGCAGGCCTGCGAAGCGGGCGGCGTGGATCTTCTCTTTGCTCCCCGGACTCTCTATGCGGGCGACCATTCGACCTATGTCGGGGAGGAAGCTCTCTCTTCCGGCCGGTGCGGAAGAAGCCGACCGGGCCACTTTCGAGGAGTCGCGACCGTGGTCGTAAAGCTCCTCAACCTGACCCAGGCGGCTGCGGCGGTCTTCGGGTGGAAGGATGCGCAGCAACTTTCCGTAATCCGTCGTGTGGTGCGCGATCTGGCGCTCCCTGTCCGGATCGTCCCGGTGGAGATCCAGCGGGATCGGGATGGGCTGGCATGGAGCTCGAGGAACCGGTATCTTTCGGCAGAGCAGCGGAAGAGGGCGGCTGCCTTCCCTCGCATCCTCGAGGAGGCGGCTCGTCGTCCGGATGGCTGCGTCTGGGCGGCGGCCGAGTTGAACAAGAGGCCGGGCTTTCGCGTCGACTATATTGAAGAAGTGGACGATCGCGTGTGCGGAGCCATCTGGATCGATGAAGTTCGGTTGATCGACAATTTTCCATGCACAGGCTAATTCGAGCCGTGCTTCTGGCGGCTGCTGTTCTTCTGACGTCGGCCCTCGCTGAGGCGGAAGGCGATACCGGGTGGCATCTTGCGACCATCGGCGGGCGAGAATACGTGCCGATCGAGGAGTTTTGCCACTTTTATCGTCTCTCGGCCGTGGAGCCGTTGCCAGGGGAAATCCATCTGTCGGGGAGTGCGGGGACCGTGGAAGGGAAGCACGGAAGGCCGTATGTCTTCATCGACGGCATTCGCCACACGCTCTCTTTTCCTCTCCTCGAAAGGGATCGACAATGGTACGTTTCCCGCACCGACCTTTCCTGCTTGTTCGATCCCATTTTTCGTCCTTCCCATGTTCCGGTGCGGTTTTCGTTCCGGGGCGTCGTGATCGATCCTGGGCATGGCGGCGAGGATAAGGGAGCGAGAAGCCGCAACGGCCGATTTGAGAAGGAGTACACCTTGGACACTGCTCGTCGGCTGGGGAAAATTCTCCGCTCCCAAGATCTTCCCGTCGTCTTTACGCGAACGAGCGACGTCTTCGTTCCCCTGGAAGAGCGAGTTCGGATTGCCCAGGCCTATCCGGACTACGTCTTTGTCAGCCTCCATTATAACCAGTCGGAGCCGAGCGGGCACGGAGTCGAGACCTATTGCCTCGCACCTCGGGGAGCCCCGTCGAGCAATAATGGCACCTGGGTCCGACGGGTCGACTATCTGCCCCTCCCGGGAAACGGCAACGACCTGCTCAATACGCTCTTGGCCCACGAAATCCATTTGGAGCTCGTCCGCTTGCGACCGGACGATCCGGAGATGGACCGGGGGTTTCGACGCGCTCGGTTCGTGGTGCTTCGGGACAATCCGCTGCCCGGAGCTCTGGTGGAAGGAGGTTTTCTGTCCGACCCGATCGATTCGTCCTGGATCGATCGACCGGAGTATCGACAGCGGCTGGCCGAGGCCGTGGCTCGCGGGCTTGGCCATTTCTTCCAAGCGACGGATGTGCGCGCGTCCGCCTCCCGTGCGATCTCCGTGAAGCGCGGATCCGAGTTTCAGTAGAGCCGCAAAGGGATACGGATTCCCTTGAGCAGGGCTCGACCCATGCCGGTTTCTCGGCTAGATTGCCCACGGGCGGCTAAGGATGGGCTTGCGGGATTCGTTCTTAAACAAACTTCTCGGACGGATCGAGAGGCTCGGTCCGACAGAGATCCAAAACTATCTCCGGCGACTGGCCCAGGAGAAGGGGTTTCTGGAGACGGTTTTTAATGCGCTCCAGGAAGGGATCTTGGTGGTCGATGTCCGGGGGAAAATCTTGTACGGGAATCAGAGCGCAGAGCGTCTCCTCGGAATCGATCGGGAAGGGGTTCTGGGAAAATCGCTCGGCCGCTATCTTCCCGAGGTCGATTGGCCGTCCCTGTTCGCTTCCGGCCAGATCTTCAGCCGAGATCTGCAAATCACCTACCCGGAGATGCGTTATCTGAACTGTTCGGCCGTCCCGCTCGAAAAAGGAGCGGAAGGGAGAGATGCTTTCGTCTTCATCATCTATGACATGACCGCCAATCGGGAGAAGACGCTGGAGATGATCGAATCCGAAAAGCTCAACGCCCTCACCCTGCTTGCGGCAGGCGTGGCGCACGAGCTCGGAAATCCACTCAACTCCCTCCAGATTCATACAGAGCTACTCCAGAGGGAGCTTGTGGGCAAGAAGACGCGGAGCGCGGTTGCCGAATCCCTCACGGCCATCCGGTCCGAGTTGCATCGACTCGATGTGATCGTGAATCAGTTCCTTCGGGCGATTCGGCCTGCGTCGCCCAAGCTGGAGTGGATCGTCTTGAACGAGGTCGTGCGAGATGCGGTCTCCTTCCTGACCCCGCAAATGGACAATCGCGATGTCCTGGTCGAGATGGAGTTGGCCAAGAACATGCCCTTAGTCCGCGCGGATCGGGATCAACTAAGACAGGCGTTTTTCAATGTGATGAAAAACTCGCTGGAGGCGACGGATCGCGGCGGAATCCTGGGAGTCCGGACCGAGCTGTCGGACGCTCATTTTTTGGTCAGCTTTCAGGACAACGGATCCGGGATGTCGGTGGCGGAGATGGGGCAGGCATTCGAGCCTTATTTTACGACCAAGCAATCCGGCACCGGGTTGGGTC
>JAQUAR010000062.1 GCA_028687155.1 Methylacidiphilaceae bacterium
ACCCCGAGGACGTTCTTTCCTAATCTTAGACGAAAGAGACTTTTTGTGCCAGAGCTCGGCCGCTGGGTCTCCTTGCGGCTTTCCGCTCGAGGACTCAAGACGCTGAGCAAAAAAGGAGTCTACGTGACGCTTCGGGAAGCGGGTGCGCTGGATTAGTTACATTGGATCAGTTACGTTTGAATTGACGTTTGAATTGCGGGACAACTTCGAGGAGGAAGATTCATGCCGTTTCATGTCGTTAGCAAAAAATCCGGAAAAACGTATTACCTACACGCTCGCGAGCAGACCTTGCGTAACGGTCACAAGGTGACCCTCTACTTCTTTTCGACGCAGCCTCGCGATGGAGCGATTGATGCCCTTCCGGCAGGTTACATCGTTTCCGAGAGTGGCCGGACGGGTCTGCCGATTCTCAAGAAGGATCGGTAAGGAGCCGGTCTACGGCCATTGCGAGAAACTTGCCCTCGAACTGCTGCTCCTCTGGCCATGAACTCGATTATTGAACTGCCTGGTAACTCTTGGACGCAAGCTGTAGCCTCCGAAGTGCAGGATCGAGCGATCGAGAGCCTCGAAGAAGGCAAGGTCCTCTACTTCCCGCAGCTGGCGTTTGCGCTGCTCCCGGGGGAAGATGCGTTTCTCCAGCCGAAATGGAGCACGGGAGATGCGAAAAACATCAGTTTCGAGCGCGAAACCGGACAGATTTGGGGTGTCAGCGGGAGCGACGCGGAGAAGACAGCCCTTTCGAGAATGCTCCGCCGCTACGCGGACAGCACGCGCGAGTTCCTGCAAAACCTTCTTCCGACCTATGCATCGTCTCTTCTCCAGGCAAGGACGAGCTTTCGGCCCATCGAGATCTCCGGCAGGTCCTCTTCGTATCGGAAGGATGATACCCGGCTTCACGTCGACTCCTTTCCATCCCGTCCGACCGGCGGAAAGCGCATCCTGAGGGTCTTCTGCAACATCAATCCGGAAGGAAAGCCGCGCTGCTGGCGCATCGGCGAGGCTTTCCGGGAATACGCCCACCGTTTTGCCGGCCGCGTACCCCAGCCGATCCCGGGCTTCCGCTTCGCGCTCTCCCTCGTCGGAGCCACGAAAGGATACCGCAGCCTGTACGATCACTACATGCTCGGTCTACACGATCAGGGCAAGCTCGACATGGATTACCAGCGGCAGAGCCCGCAGGAGGCATTTGCCTTCCCGCCGGGCAGCACCTGGATGTGTTTTACCGACCAGGCCCTGCATGCGGTCGATTCGGGCCAGCACTTGCTGGAACAGACCTTTCATCTTCCGTGCGCCTCCCTTCGACATCCCGAGCGTTCCCCACTGGCGGTGTTAGAGGATGTCGTCGGCCGACCGCTTTGCGCGTCAAACCGTTAAAAACGGAATTGCCGTCGCTTGCTCGCGCCCGGAAGCGTCTTTTGGCTTCTATCTTGAGCGCCTATTCACGGCCTATTCATGGCCGGACGGAAGCAATCCGCACAGCCGTAAAGAAACCATACAGATCGGGCCGTTCCATCCTCTTTTCAGGCTCTGGGGAAGGCGGTCGGTAGCACTCGCAAAACCCATTGAACGCCGCTTCTCTCGCAATCCGCACTCGAGCACACCGCATACTCCCTTGGACATCCGCGCCGTTCCGCAGCTCGATCGAATCATGAGCAAACAAGCTGCCTCTGGCTTTCCCTTCGACCTGCAGTTCCGCCACTTCCATGTCCGCCTCTACTTGTCCCTCGGGTCCAATCCGCACCGTTCCCTCCGGAGCATGCACCCTTCCTACGAAGCCACCGTTGATGACGAGGGTTCCCACAAAAGCAATCGTTCCGCGCAACAGCGTCCCGGCCCCGATGGCATCCATCTCTTCCTTGGGCGCCGACGCTTCCGGCACGGCGGGAACGGGAAAAACCTGGGGCACAACAGCAGGAATTCGAGGTTTCGGGGAGCAATCCTCGGCCTTCGGCATTTTTGCCTCGCTGACCGGAAGGGGAATGACCGGAAGAGACGAAGTCAGAGTCTCTGGATCAGGAGTAGAAACCTTGGGTGGGATAGACGCCTCTGGAAGAGCGACGCCGCCTGGACTTTTGGCCAACCCTAATTTTTTTTTAAGAGCTTGCCGAGCATTTGTCGAAACTCTGCCGTCGATGCCTAGCCCTGTCGAGTAAATTTGCCTTTGCGCCCGCCTTATGATACGGCTGGTATCAATTTGTTGCAGCACAATCGCTAACATCACCCGTCATGATTCATCACCTCTGCTTTCTCGAACCGCTTCCTTCCACTTCTTCGTCCGAACTGGACGCTCTCATGATCGAAATCCGGATTATCCTGCTCAAGCTTCCGGATATCCATAGCCTGCGCGTAGGACGCAATCTCGCTCCGGGAGACCCTTTCAGCCTCTTTCTCTCCTTTGACATCGATTCACCGGAGAAGCTCGAATTCGTCCAGCGTAACCCGATCTACTATCAGTTCGAGCGGCAGATCCTCGATGTGCATGCCAAGCGCATCGTTCGCTACAACTTTGATATGGAGCCAGGCAAGGAGCCCGGTTGAAGATCATCTCCCGATCCTCGCCAAAAGAGAATGAAGGGTGGCGATCGACCAGTTCAGTTCGTCTTGCGTGACGACCAGCGGGGGAGTGAACGAGAGCACATGGCGATCGGGGCCTCCGGCCAGCAAGAGCAATCCGGATTTCAACAGGGCGGAAACCAGTCGGCCGGCCAAAGCCGCGTCCGGCCGGCCATGCCGGTCGGTCACCTCGACGCCTACGAAAAGCCCGGAACCGCGGACATTCTTGAGAGGCGATGCCGGAAACCGCGGTTCGCTCAATCCTGCCAAGAGCTCTTTTCCCTTTTCTTCTACCGCCAATCCCTTCTGGCACCTTTCGATCTCCTCGAGGAAGGCGCAAGCCATCCGGCAGCCGAGCGGACTTCCGAGAAAGGTGCTGGTATGCAGCGCCTCTCCATCCGACTCCGGCCAGGCATCCATCACTCCTGCGGGGCCGATACAGGCGGAAATGGGAAAGCCACCCCCCAGGGACTTCCCCACGCAAAGCAGATCGGGCACTACCCCCCATCGCTCACAGGCAAAGCGGGGACCGGTTCGAAAGAAGCCGGTGAAAATTTCGTCCAGGATCAGAAGTGCTCCCTCCTCATCCGCCACTTGGCGAAGGAGCGGCAAAAACCAGTCAGGCGGCAGGATCATTCCTCCCCGCCCTAGCATCGGCTCGACGAGCACGGCTCCCACCGAGTGGCGCGCGAAGACCCGCTTGAGATCGGCGGCCAGGGCGGAACGGCAGTCCGCATCGCACTCCGAAGGGGAACGCTCTCCTTTGCCCCAGGGACAATGCCAGCAGTTCGGAAAGGGCAAAAAGACCGCTCGCTTAGCCAATTGTTCGAGAAAGGGCTTTTGAAAATTACCCATCTGCGTGGCTTCCATCGCTCCGTAGGCAAGCCCGTGATAGCTCCCTTGGAAAGCAATCAGCTTGGGACGCCCCGTAGCCAAGAAGGCGGTCTTCATCGCCGCTTCCACGGCATCGCTCCCGGTACAGCCGAGAATCGACTTGCCCTCTCCCCTTCCCCACGCCTCGAAGGTGAGACGGGAGAGGAACTCCAGAAGTTCGACCTTCCCTGCGGAGGGGTGGACGTCCCCCAGCCCGAGAGAGAGCTGCCGCAGCTGCGCACCGCCGGCGGCGGCAATCGCTGGATGGGAGTATCCCAAGGCCGCCACGCCGAATCCCGCGGTCAAATCGAGATAGCGGTTTCCGTCGACATCCCAGACGTTCACACCTTCGGCCTGCTCCCAGAAAACGGGAAATTCTGCGGAAAGAAAGGTCACATTCCGGGATTCCCAGCGGCGCAACCCGGCGCATAGCGTAGACGAGCGGGGTCCCGGGATCTGCGTCTTTTGTGCAGGAATCATCGTCCGCTCATTGCCAATGGGCCCAAAATATGCTTTGTAGGAACAGGAACCGCAAGCAGCAGCGGATCGGTCGCGGGCGAACATCGAAACGCGCGGACGAACGACCCCTGCAAAACAAGGAGGCAGGTGCGATTATGGTAGCGGATGATCCTGGTGTAGCCGTAGCGGAGCCCAATGCGCCCGCTTCTTCCCTTAGTCCCGAGATTCAAATTGGCCTCTACCGCCAGATGGTTCGGATCCGGCGCTTCGAGGAAAAATCGGCTCAGGCCTTTATGCGGGCGGCCATCAAGGGCTTCTGCCACCTCTACATCGGCCAGGAAGCGGTCGCGGTCGGTGCCCTATCGGCTCTGGAGCCTCGGGATGCGGTGATCACGGCCTATCGGGATCATGGAGTCGCCTTGGCGCGTGGGACCTCCGCTCGCGCATGCATGGCGGAGCTCTTAGGAAAGCAGACCGGCTGCTCCCAGGGGATGGGCGGATCGATGCACCTCTTCGATCGCGAGCATCACTTCTATGGCGGACACGCGATCGTGGGATCTCATACCGCCGTGGCAGCGGGACTTGCCTTCGCCCAACAATATGAGAACACCGGAGGGATCACCCTCTGCCTCCTCGGCGAGGGAGCCGTGAACCAAGGGGTCTTTTCCGAAACGCTCAACTTGGTCTCCTTGTGGAAGCTTCCGATCGTTTTCGTCATCGAGAACAACGATTACGCGATGGGAACGAGCGTTTCGCGTTCCTCTGCCGGCTTGCCTCTTGTCAATCGAGCCTCGGCCTTCGACCTGGCTGGCCGGGTGGCCAACGGAATGGAAGTGGAAGAAGTGCGCGCCAAGGTGGCGGAAGCCGTGAGCCTGGCGCGAACCGAACATCTGCCCACCCTCCTAGAAGTAAACACCTATCGCTACCGAGGACATTCGATGTCCGACCCCGACACCTATCGCACCAAGCAGGAAATCGAGGAACACAAAAAGAACGACCCGATCCTGCGCTATCGACAGAAGCTCGAAGAGCGTGAGATCCTCTCGGATGCCCTAGCCAAGCAGATCGATGCGGAGGCACGTGCGGAGGTCCAGGACGCCCTCACCTTCGCCGAGCAGAGCCCGGAACCCGATCTTGCCCTCGCCTTCTCTCTCCCGTTTTCCCCCGAAGACCAGATTGACCCGATTCCGCGACCACGCTATAGCGACATCTAATTTCTTTCATGGCTAAGATCACTTATCGCCAAGCCCTCAATCAGGCTATGGCCGAGGAGATGGAACGGGATTCCTCTGTCTTCCTGATTGGGGAAGAGGTTGCGGAATACCAAGGCGCCTTCAAGGTTTCTCAAGGACTCCTCCAGCGCTTCGGCGCGAAGCGGGTTGTCGACACGCCCATCAGCGAAGCCGCCTTTTCGGGCCTTGCCGTGGGTGCGGCTCTTTACGGCTTGCGCCCCATCGTCGAGTTCATGAATTGGAGCTTCTCTTTCGTCGCTTTCGACCAGTTGATCAACAACGTCGGGTCGCTTCGGTTCATGTCGGGGGGGCAGTTCGACCTTCCGATGGTCTTCCGCGGACCGAGCGGAGGCGGAACGCAGATCGGCGCGACACATTCTCACTGCCCGGAAAGCTGGTTCGCCGGGGTCCCCGCCCTTACGGTGGTGAGCCCCGCATTTCCGGAGGATGCCAAGGGACTCCTCAAAAGCTCCATCCGCTCCAACAACCCGGTCTTCTTCTTCGAGGGCGAGTGGCTTTACGGGTTGGAAGGCGAAGTGCCGGATGCGGAATTTCTCACTCCGATCGGGGAAGCAAGGATCTGTAGAGAAGGCGCCGACCTGACTATCGTGAGCGCCGGCTATTCCACGCATACGGCCCTCTCCGCGGCGGAAGCACTCTCCGCGAGCGGGAAGGAAGCGGATCTCATCGATCTTAGAACGATCAAACCCTACGACTTCGATCGGATCGCGCAATCGGTCCAAAAGACCAACCGCCTCCTGATCGTCGAAGAGAACAAGCCTTTCGCCGGCTGGGGCGCCCAGATTGCCTACGACGTCCAACGCCGGCTCTTCGACTGGCTCGACGCCCCGATCCTCCGGGTGACTGGGCTGGATATCCCTCAGCCCTACAACGGCAAGCTCGAGGCGCAGGTTCTTCCGAATGTCGAACGGATTCTTGCCGCAGCGCACCAGCTTCTCGCGTAAGCGGCGTGGAGCTGAGTTCCGGGATGGAATCGAGCGAAGCAAGGCGCAAACGGGTCGTGGAGATCCTCCGGATTCTCCGCGAGCTCTATCCTCATGCCAAGCTCGCCCTCGCTTTCTCCAACCCTCTGGAGCTCTTGATCGCCCTCATCCTGGCCGCCCAAGCCAGGGACGAACTCGTCAATTCGGTCACGTCCACGCTCTTTTCCCAATACCGCCGCGCGGCGGACTGGGTAGCCATTCCCGAGGAGCAGCTCCAGAATGAACTGCAGAAGATTAACTTCTACCGGAACAAGACACGTGCCATCCAGAAAGCATGTCGAGCCCTGCTGGATCGGTTCGGGGGAAAGGTTCCGGATCGACTCGACGACCTTCTCTCCCTCCCGGGAGTAGGCCGCAAGACGGCGAACATCGTCCTCGGCAACGCCTTCGGTCAATCCGCGATCGGCGTCGATACTCATGTCGGCCGTGTCTCGGGAAGGCTTGGCCTCACGGCCCAAACCGATCCCGACAAGATCGAAGCCGATCTCCTGGTACTAGTGCCTGAGCCGGATCGGGTCTCCTTTTGCCACCTTTTGCAGGCACATGGCCGGGCCGTCTGCACCGCCCGCAATCCCGGCTGCGCCGGATGCAACCTGCGGGATCTCTGTCCTTACCCGACCCGCTCCTCGCCTTCGCCTCCAACCAGCGGAATCTAGCCTGCATATCTCACGGGAAAGCCGGACAGTTCCCAAGGCTTACGGCAACCGCGGGAATTTATGGCCGCTTGGGCTTCAGTCGCGCAAAAATCCGTCTGCCGCAGCGGAGCAGGGGATGAGCCGCAAAGCGGACTGTGGAGCGAGGATCGCTGACGCGAAGCCCATCGACGAGCACCGCGCCCTGGGTCACGAGTCGCCTCCCTTCCGACTTGCTCGGCACCGCTCCAATCAAGAGGAGAATTTCAAGAATCGGCATCTCCTGGCCCGGGAGATCGAACTCCGGGATCTCCTCCGGCACTTCCCGATGGGAGAAGACCCGCTCAAAGGTCATGCGCGCCTTCTCGGCCTGCTCTTCCCCATGCAAGCGGGCGACCAGCCACTCGGCCAGCTTCTTCTTCGCCTCCATCGGATGAGCGTCGGAGGGGACAAGATTTCCCAGCAAGATGGGGTACCATTTACCCATGAGCTCATCAGAGATGCTCATCGTCTTGCCGAAGATCTCTGCGGGGGATTCGGCGACACCGATTGCGTTGCCCAGCGACTTGCTCATCTTATTCTCGCCATCGACCCCTTCCAGTAGGGGAAGGGTCAGGACGACCTGGGGCGGCTGCTGGACCTGCTCCTGGAGATCGCGGCCAATCAGCATGTTGAAGAGCTGGTCGCTGCCGCCGATCTCCACGTCGGCGCGCACCATGACGGAATCCCATCCCTGGAGAAGGGGATAGATGAGCTCGTGGAGCCCGATCGGCTCACCCTT
>JAQUAR010000063.1 GCA_028687155.1 Methylacidiphilaceae bacterium
GTCATCGGGTCGTCGGCTGGTACGACTCGGAGGGCAAGCCGCTGGAGCTACACCAAACCAAGGCGGCTTAAGAAGAGCAGAACTTTGCCCTTGCCCCGGGGCAAGGGCAAGAACCCCAAAAGAAACAACAATCCAATACCCCGAGCGGTCAGATCACTTGCTACCAAAGCGGTCAGCTTGACATGTCTTCAATAGCCGTTGTCTCGGACAGTTTGGCATGTCTGCGAAATAGACATTCATGGCAATTCTTCCCGCCGACCGCTGCGGAATCCCGGTGGCTCTACCAGGCCGCGAATCACCGGGGAGCGTGGTTCCGAGAAGGAGAAAGAGTGGCTTTTCCGGAATGCCTATGACCGGTTGCCGGCTGGATCGGTGGTGATCTGCTTTAAGGCTCCGACCGTGCCGCGTCGCGCAGCAAGAGGGATTGGCTGAACTCCAGAAAATCCTCGAGATGCGCGGTGAGGATACGCACCACGATGGGAATCTGGAGCGATTGATAGTCATGCACGGCGACATTCCGGAATCCCACCATCCGCTTGAGCCGATCGGCCAGCGCCGCCTCGATCCAGCCGCCTTGCGCCAGCAGGTCAAACACCTCGCGGGCGCTCTGCGGTACGCCCAGCCTCTCGCGGCGAACCAGATGCTGGCCCATGTCCAAGGCCGCTTCGCAGGCCCGGTGGATGTTCAGGATCGCCGCGTCCTGGCGGGTGAAATCGGTCGCAAAACTTGTCGGGTTAGCCGCGTACTCCTCCCGCGCCCGTGCGACGCAGCGCTCGATGATCGCCGCCTTGTTGACCAGGAGATCATCGGCCATAGACCGTCCCTCTTCGCTCGATATCAGCGAGCAAACCCGCGCGCGCCTCGTCGAGAGCGGTCTTTTCGCTGAGCACGGCCGCTTCGAAAAGTCTGGCCCGCAGATCCCGCGTCCACCAGCACTCACCCCGGATGAGGATCTGGTACTGCATCACGGTCGATGCGGCGCGCAGGTCGAGCAGATCCACCGAAGAGCCCGCCAGATCGGCTAACGTGCCCCCTAGGTCGAAGAGTTCCCACGGGTCGGCATATCCCTCCACCAGCACCGCCAAATCAAGGTCGCTCCCCGGCCCCTCGGTGCCCGCGATCCGGCTCCCGAAGGCGTAGACAGCGAGCAGCCCGGACAGACGGGCTCGCAGGGTCTCAACGATGCGTTGGCGAAGGATCCGATCCATTCTCCCAGACCCCAAGCGTGCCCGAAACGGCGGAAGCGAGCAAGGGAACACGCATCGCTTCGCGGATCGGTGAGTAGGACTGTCCTGGCGAATCCACGGCCATTCGCTCAGTCTTGGAGTCGGGGAAACGTGCTAGCTTTTTAGCGGAATCGACCCCGGATCAACCTGGGAACACCGCTCTTCCGCGATCCTCGCCTGAAACTGATTTCCCGATTCGATCCGAACCCGTCCCAAAAACCCGATGCTCCACCTCGGAAGACGGCCTCTCGCATGCGAGACTTGGCAAAGATCCTTATCTTATGGTAAAGCAATTGCCAATCATGAGTACCAGAATCACTTTGGACAAGTTGGGCCGGATCGTGATTCCGAAGCCCGTTCGCGAGGAGCTGCAGCTCTCTCCGGGTGACCAGCTGGAGTTGGAGAAGATCGACGAGCAGATCCTCCTTCGTCCGTTACGCGGCACAGCGCCGCTGCGGAAAAAGCACGGCATCTGGGTCTTCCGTTCCGGAGAACCGCTCTCCGCCGAGACGGTCGAGCGGACGATCGCGGCGGTACGCCGGGACCGAGACAGCCAGAACCTGGGAACCCATTGAGGGCTCTTTTCGATACATCGGTCCTGATTCCCGTCTTCCTGGAGGATCACGAGCATCACGAACCGAGCCTGCAAGCCTTTCTCGACGCCGAGAAGAGCCTCGACTGCTGCGCAGCGCACAGCCTGGCCGAGGTCTACTCCGTGATGACCCGCTTCCCTGGCCGGCACCGGCTCAGCGGCGAGCAAGTTCTTCTCTTCCTCGCACAGATCCGCGAGCGGCTAACCCTTGTTGCTCTTAGTCCAGAGGAATATTACACAGCCGTCGAGCGGGCCGCCGACGCGGGGATCGTGGGCGGGACGGTCTACGATGGACTGATCGTGCACTGCGCCCGGAAGGCGAAGGCGGAGGCAATCTACACCTGGCACAAGAGGCACTTTGCGCGCTTCGGCCCCGAGATCGAGGCAAGCCTCCGGATTCCATAACGCCGATCCGCGCGCTCTCGGCCGGTCGACGTTCGGAGATCCGGCCCGATGCGCCTCTGCTCTCTTATCGGGACCGGCGCACGAAGAAGAAATCCTCCTGGATCGCCCTTCCGTCCGAGGCATAGGCAAGATTGTAGACGCCTTCCAGCCGCCACCCCCTCTCCCGCAAGAACGAGACGACCTCGTCCGCGAGCGCCTGGCCGCCATAGAGCTCGACGAACGACGCCTCGACATAGACGTAAGCGAAACACTCCAGGAGCCCTTCGCAGCCGCGCAAGACTTCTCCTTCGAATCCCTGGACGTCGATCTTGACAAAAGCCGGGCTCTCGATCTCCTCGGCCGAAAGCCCCCTCCCAGGGGACCCACTTCGACGTCCACCCTGCCGGCCTCCTCGGTCCCGGGGAAGAACTCGGCCTGGGCACCGATCGGCAAAAGAGAGGAGGAGTCCTCCTTTCGGGAGAGATGGATGGTGCGGCGCTCCCGCTCGGGCGCAATCCCGGCCGGGAAGAGATGGACCTTGGCATCCCCGGCGAAGAGCTTCCGGAAGCGCCGGCAAGGCTCCTCCAATGGCTCGAAGGAGTAGATCCGGGCCTCGGGCCAAGCGCGCCGCGCGACGAGCGCAAACTGCCCCTGGTTGGCTCCGACATCGACCAGTGTGGAGCAGGGATGGCGCGCCAAGAGCCGCTCATGCTCGATCCCGGCCGCGACCCCGAGCCGGAGCCCCCGCCGGTAGAGGGGCTCGCGCAAGAGGGCCGCCAGCTTGGCCCCCTTCCGGATCAGCTCCCGGGCACTCATCGCCGTTTTCCCTTCCCGCTCATGCAGCCCCCCTCGAGATTTCGTCCCATGGTCCTTGGCACGCTGCTTTTTCCGGGGCCGCCGGGGCGGCGTCCACGAACTCCGCATCCATGAAGGAACTCCGTGCCGATGTCGAGCGGAGATTGGAAAGCCTGCGACGCTGGTAGAAAATCCGGTGCCCATCCTCGGGATTCCTCCATCAGGCTCCGAGAGGGTCGGACGGCACGCCCGGCCGAGGACGTCTCGGGCCCTTGCTCCCCGAAGCCGGATTGCCAAGAGCCCCGCCTTGCCCGATTCTTGCCGCATGGAAGCAAACGAACTCTCTCGGGATCCCGACTTGACCCCTGGATCGGGAATCGACGGAGACCCAGGAATGGCCTCCTCCGGCCGACCGCGCACCGAAGATCGGAACAGATCGAGCGGCGACCGAAGTACCCTCGAGAACCCTTTGGGCAATCGAGAGGAAGGAGAAAAGGCCGGCCCCATGCCGAGGCCGTCTTCCGCGAGAACCCTTGCCTAAAACCGAATCCCCTCGATGCGTCCCAAGAGCCAAAATCGTACTGCCGCCGGCGGGCCCGGTCCCGAACCCAAGCTCTCGCGCCACCGCCCGCCCGACCATCTCACGCCCTTGGAATGGCAACGCCGCCTACGCCGCCAGTTCGGTCGCGACCAGTCCTTCGGGCTGGAAAACCTGGGCAGCGAGCCCTTCTTCTCCGAATTCCGGGTCACCAACCCCCTCTCCCGGTCGAGCTATCGGGTGGCGATCCGAGGACGGGAGCCGGGCAGCAACTTCTGTTCCTGCCCCGATTTTGCCACGAGCGAGCTTGGAACCTGCAAGCACATCGAGTTTACGCTCGGTCTCCTCGAAAGGAAGCGCGGGGCCAAGGCAGCCTTCGCGCGCGGCTACCAGCCGCCCTTTTCGGAGATCTACTCGCGGAACGAAGGGAAACGCCAGATCCATTTCCGCGCCGGGACCGATTGCCCTCCCTCCGTGCGCGAGGCGGCCGCCGCTCTCTTCGACCTCGAACGGGACGGCCGGCTCCGGGAGGCACGCTTCGAGGAGATCGCCCCTTTCCTCGTCATGGTGGCGCAGTCCGGCCACGAGTGCCGCGCACGTGACAACGCGCTCGATTTCCTCGCCGGACGGCGGGACGCGGCCCGCCGCGCGGCCGAGCTCGATCGGCTCTTCCCCGGCGGGCCGGCCGATCCCAGGCTGGTCACGCTTCTCGAGACCCCTCTCTATCCCTACCAAGCGGAGGGAGCGCTCTTCGCGGCTCGGGCCGGCCGGGCGCTCCTCTGCGACGACATGGGCCTGGGCAAGACCATCCAGGCGATCGCCACAGCCGAAATCCTCGCACGCCATTTTGGCGTCTCGAAGGTGCTGGTGATCTGTCCGGCATCCCTCAAGTACCAGTGGCAGAGCGAGCTCGAGCGCTTCTCCGAGAGAGCGCGGCAAAACGGCGCGCGCGTCATCGCGGGGGGCCGGCGGCAGCGGGAGAAGGACTATGCCCGCGAGGACTTCTGCAAGATCACCAACTACGAGAAGCTCCAGCCCGATCTCGACCGGATCTCGGCCTGGTCCCCGGACCTGGTGATCGTCGACGAGGCGCAGCGGGTCAAGAACTGGAACACGATCGCGGCGCGCGCCTTGAAGCGCGTGGACAGTCCCTACGCGATCGTCCTGACCGGCACGCCCCTGGAAAACAAGTTAGAAGAGCTGATTTCGATCGTCCAGTTCGTCGATCAGCACCGGCTCGGGCCGACTTGGAAGCTTCTCCACAAGCATCAGGTCAAGGACGAGACCGGCCGCGTCACCGGCTACACCGGGCTCGAGGAGATCGGCAGGACACTCGCCCCGATCCTCATCCGCCGACGCAGGGCCGAGGTATTGGGACAACTGCCCAGCCGGACCGACCAGAACCTGCTGGTGCCGATGACGGAGAAGCAGATGGTCTACCACCGGGAAAACGCCGACCTGGTGGCCAAGATCGTAGCGCGCTGGCGCAAGACCGGATTCCTCTCCGACAAGGACCAACGGCGGCTCACCTGCGCACTTCAGAAGATGCGGATGTCGTGCGACAGCACCTATCTGCTCGACCAGGAAAGCGACCATGGCGTCAAGGCGGACGAGCTGGCGGCACGCTTGGGCAATCTCTTTGCCGAGCCCGGGACCAAGGCGGTGGTCTTTTCGCAGTGGACGCGGACGCAGGAGATCCTCATCCGCCGTCTCGAAGCGGCCAAGCTCGGCTACGTCCGCTTCCACGGCGGCATCCCTTCCGACAAGCGGCCGGAGCTCCTCGAGCGCTTTCGCGACGACCCCGGCTGCCGGGTCTTCCTCTCGACCGACGCCGGGAGCACGGGCCTCAATCTCCAGCAGGCTTCGGTCGTGGTGAACATCGACCTGCCCTGGAACCCGGCGATCCTCGAGCAGAGGATCGCGCGCGTCCATCGCCTCGGTCAGAGCCGCCCGGTCCAGGTCATCTCCTTCGTCTCCAAGGGCACCATCGAGGAGGGCATGCTTTCGGTGCTGGCCTTCAAGCGCTCTCTCTCCGCCGGGATCCTCGACGGGGAGAGCGGAGAGATCTCCCTCGGCGGCTCGCGTCTCCACCGCTTCCTCAAGGAAGTGGAAACCGTCACCGGCCGCATGGGCGAAGGGGAGCTCCTCACGGCAAACGAGGAATCCGGAGGCGAGGCCCCCGCTGGGGAATCCAAGGCTGGGGAAGAGTTCGCTCCGAATGGGAAGGGCGTCAACGAGGCGCCCGCCCGATCCTCCGGGGCGGCGGCCTCCCGCAACGCTTCCCCCGATCCGTGGCAAGCCCTGGCTCAGGTGGGCGCCCAACTCACCGCCGCGCTGGCCGCGGCGTCCGATTCCACCGCCCCACCCCATCCGTGGGTCGAGCGGGATCCGGTCAGCGGCGCCCAACACTTCAAAATCCCGCTGCCGCCGCCTGCGATCGCAAAGGAGCTCGCCGACGCGCTTTCGTCCCTCGCCGACCGGCTGCGCGGCGGGACTCCTTGAATTCCCTATGCCTAGAGATTTTCCGATCCTCCTCGATCGGATCCTGTTAAGACCGCTGGAAGAGGGCGACAAAGAAAGCGTTCGGGCATTCTCTGGCGATCCGGAGATCTCCCGGGTCACCCGCTCGCTCACCTATCCGGAAGATCCCGAAAGAGCTTCCGCTTGGGTGGACGAACAGCTGGCCATGACCCGAAAAGGGCAAACCTTGAGTGCCGCTATCCTCGAAAAGAAGCACCATCGGTTTGTGGGAGCCGGGATCCTCTTTCTGGAAACCAATCACCGCCGCGCGGAAATCGGCCTCTGGCTGGGTAGGCCGTTTTGGGCCCAAGGCTATGGGCCGGAAGCCTGCCGCGGCCTCATCGATTACGCCTTCCGGGTTTTGCAGCTCAACAAGATCTGCGCCTACTGCCTGGCGAGCAACCTCCGTTCCCTTCACCTGATCCAGAAGTTGGGCTTCCGGGGGGAAGGAACGCAACGAAAGCAGCTGCTCGTCCGGGGCATCTTCGAAAACCTGATGATCTTTGGCATCCTTTCCGACGAATGGACTCCTCTCTCCCATCGGAAAAGGTCATCCACTGCCTCTTAGGGAGCACCTCATCTCTTCTTTGCCAACCGCGTTTCGAGCGCTTTGGTGACGCACGCGCCAGCCGTGAGTTCCCCAGGCGTTCGCGCCTGGGCTGCGTTGAAGCGAGATTTGGTGGACACCTCAGTGTCTCGGCTAGGCCTAATGCGATAGGCGATGGCTTTTTCTCCGGATCGCCAGTGCCTGCCGGATCCTCGGCATCTCCAGAACGAAGCCCGGCAGGAGCGGAGTGGTGATCGCATCGTCGAAGCTATAGATCGCAACCGGCTCCTCCGCGTTTTCGGCGAAGCGGAAGATCCGCATCGTTTCCTGGTGCCGGTCGAAGATCCAGTATTCCCGAACGCCCGCCTCGCGGTAGATCTCCACCTTGTCCACGAGGTCGATCCGGCTGGTCGAAGGAGAGAGAATTTCGACCACCAATGCTGGGATCACGTCTTTCTGGACGTTCGCCTCGACGTCCAGGCGTTCCAACTGGTCGTTCGGAATGTAGCAGAGATCTGGCACCACTCCTGCCCGGTCGGCTTCAATGATTTCGGGAAAGTAGAAGGCGATGCTGTTCCTCATGATGCCGGATGGGTGATTATCAAGATCATTCTCGACCCTGCGCCAGATCTCGTAGGCCAAGTCGCTGTTCGCGAAACTTTCCTCCGTCATGACGAGGTTCCCGTGGATGAGTTCCCAATGTTCGCCTTCGGGAGTGGCAAGCCAATCCTTGACCGTGTGCGGGCCGATCGTCGTAGTGGGCATGGAAATCTCCTTCCCTTGGTTTCGACGATACGCCATTGACCGTTCCTAAAACCATAGACCACTATTCCACTACCAGGGAAGATCGTCCACGACGTCGGCCAAACAGTGCTGCCGACGATTCGCGTGCCGGGGTTTCGCCGGCAAAGTCCGGGTAGCGCCCAATGCT